>NZ_AEPN01000042.1:0-23007 GCF_000185925.1 Paracoccus sp. TRP
GGCGTCGTCTCCAAAATCATTAAATAAGCGTCGTGGGGGCGTAATGCCCCCGCGCGCCACAGGCGTCGGCTGATCTTTCAACGGATATCGCGACAGGAAGGCCGCTCCGAAAGGGGTGGCCTTTTTTCTTTTGGACGCCCCGGGCTTTACCGGCTCACGCGAGTTTTTCGCGTCAGTAAGGCTGTGTCATGTTAGCCTTTCCCCCTCAGAGGAGGGTACGATCATGACCGAACGCAGGAAGGCTGCGGATTTTCACCCCCGCATTCTTGAGATTTTTGACGGCTACGTGCACGGCCGAATCACCAAGCGCGATTTCATGGTACAGGCAGCGCAATTCGCCACCGCCGGGATGAGCGCTGTCGCGATCTTTGAGGCGCTGCGCCCGAACTATGCGCTGGCTCAGCAGGTTCCGCCCGACGACCCCGCCATCCGGACCGAGACTGTGAGTTACGACAGCCCGCAGGGTCATGGGCGCATCAGCGGGCTGATGGCCCGCCCTGCCGAGGCGCAGGGCAGCCTGTCCGCCGTGCTGGTGGTACATGAGAACCGTGGCCTGAATCCCTATATCGCGGATGTGGTGCGCCGTCTGGGCAAGGCGGGCTATCTGGCCTTTGGTCCTGACGGGCTCAGCTCTCGGGGCGGGTATCCCGGGAATGATGATCAGGGCCGCGAGATGCAGGCCGGCATGGATCCGGCCAGGCTGATGGAGGATTTCTTTGCCGCCTATGAATTCCTGCGCGACCACGCCGACTCGACCGGCAAGGTGGGCGCGGTGGGCTTTTGCTATGGTGGCGGGGTCTGCAATGCGCTGGCGGTAGCTTACGCCGATCTTGCCGCCTCGGTCCCCTTCTATGGCCGCCAGCCCCGGCCCGAAGAGGTGCCGCAGATCCGCGCCCCGCTGCTGCTGCATTACGCCGAGAATGATGAGCGGGTGAACGCCGGCTGGCCCGATTATGAGGCCGCGCTGAAAAAGCATGGCAAGGAATATCAGGCCCATTTCTATCCCGGTACCCAGCACGGTTTTCATAACGACACCACGCCGCGCTATGACAAACAGGCGGCCGAGCTTGCCTGGCAGCGGACACTGGAGTTTTTCGGCGAAAAGCTCTCCTGACACGGTCTGTCAGCAGTCCGGGTCCATTCTGGCCGGGAAAGGAGATTTCGCATGATTGATCATATTGGATTTCCCGTCTCGGATCTGGCCCGCCCGCGCGCCTTTTACGACCGGGCGCTGGCACCTTTGGGCATTAAGCTGATGATGGAGGTGACCGAGGAAATGACCGGCGGTCATGGTGCCCATCTGGGCTATGGCCGCGATGGTAACCCCTTTTTCCGGATCGGCACCGGCCGGTCGGTGCCGGCGGGGGTGCATATCGCCTTTGCCGCCTCTGACCGCGCGATGGTGGACGCATTTCACGCCGCCGCGCTGGCCGCAGGTGGACGCGATAATGGCGCGCCGGGGCTACGGCCGGAATATCACGCCAGCTATTGCGGAGCCTTTATTCTTGACCCCGACGGAAACAATATCGAGGCCGTCCATCACGGAGCGCCCGCATGACCCTGTATCATGGCTCTTGTTTCTGCGGCGCGGTCCGGTTTGAGGCCGAGGGAGATCTGTCCCAGGGCACCATGCGCTGCAATTGCAGCTTTTGCCGCAAGATGCGCTACTGGGAGATGCGTCTGCCCGATCCCGAACGGTTCCGTGTCTTGCAAGGCGCTGATGCCCTGGCCGAGACCCCGCGCCGTCAGCAGGATGGGGCGGATATGCACCACCTATTTTGCTCGCGCTGCGGCACTCGGCTATGGACCGAGGGTAACATTGCCGAGATTGGCGGGCAGTTCCGCATGGTGTGCATCAACGCCCTTGACGATCTGTCCGAGGCTGAGCTGATCGCGGCGCCGGTCTTTTATGCCGACGGTGCGCATGATGCGTGGTGGGACCCCGCGCCGGAAACGCGGCATCTTTGACTTTCGTCCCTCCCTGGCAGGGCGGGGAATTCGGTTGCCGGAAAGGGCGCTGTCAATCACGTTGCCTCACCCGGAAAATCCGTCTAAAGTAGCAGCCGCAACAGAGGAGAACGGTGTCATGGACAGCTCGCACATCTGACCTTTCACGGACGGATTGACGAGGATTCCCATGACTGCTGACTTCCTTGAGGCGGCTTTGCCCCACCCTATGCGCTTTCCAGACGGTTCTGTGAACCGGGGTCTGGTGTATCTGAACCAGGTGATCGACCATCCGAATATCGAGATCGGCGATTTCACCTATGCCAGCAGCTTTGAGCCGCCAGATGACTGGGCGGTGCGGTTGGCACCTTATACCTGTGCGGGCGCGCCCGAGCGGCTGGTCATCGGGCGGTTTTGCCAGATTGCCGACCGGGTGCGGATCATCACCGCCCCGGCCAACCATCCGATGGCCGGCGTATCGACCTATCCCTTTGCGATCTTTGATCACGCACGGGTGGGCGATTACATCGACCAGATCAGCGGCCTGCCTGATACGGTGATCGGCCATGATGTCTGGATCGGCGACGGTGCCACCATTCTGCCCGGTGCCCGGATCGGTAGCGGTGTCATCATCGGCGCCGGTGCGGTGGCAGGTGGTGTGGTGCCGGATTACGCCGTGGTCGCGGGCAACCCGGCTCGTGTCATAAGGATGCGCTTTGACGATGCCACTGTTGCGCGGCTGCTGGCGCTGCAATGGTGGCTGTGGCCACCGGCGCGGATTGCGCGTGCCACCGCCGCATTGGCGCGGGCCGATGTCGCGGCGCTTGAAAGACTGGCCGCCTGAGGCGGTTTGACGGAACGAACCGGGCCGCGGCCCGGACCAATGAGAATGAGGTTCAAGATGTTTGGCTGGTTCGAGCGCCGGCTTGATCCCTATCCGGCTGATCCGCCGCAGATGCCGCCGCAGGGTTTGTGGCGGTTCATCCTGCATTTTTCGCGCGGTGCCAAAGGCTTCATGCTGGCCATGGCGGCCTGTTCGGCACTGATCGCGATCGCCGAGGTGATCCTTTTTGGCTATATGGGCGAACTGGTGAACCTGCTGGCCGAGGCAGACCGCCAGAACTTTTGGTCGACCGAGGGCAGTCGCCTGATCCTGATGGGCGTGCTGCTGGTGATCGGTCTGCCGGTGCTGCAGGTGCTGTTTTCGCTGTTGATGCACCAGACGCTGATGGGCAACTTTCCCCAGCGCATCCGCTGGCAGGCGCATCGCTATCTGCTGCGCCAGTCGATGAGTTATTTTCAGGATGAGTTTGCCGGCCGCATTGCCACCAAGCTGATGCAGACCGCGCTGGCTGTGCGCGAAGTGGCGATGAAGTTCATGGACGTGCTGACCTATGTCTGCGTCTATTTCATCGGTGCGCTGCTGCTGGCGGCATCGACCGACTGCTGGCTGGCGCTGCCCTTTGTCGCCTGGGCCGTACTTTACGGTCTGCTGCTGTGGTGGCTGATTCCGCGCATCGGCCGGATCAGCGAGGCGCAGGCCGATGCCCGCGCGGTGATGACCGGCCGGGTGGTGGACAGCTACACCAACATCTCGACCGTCAAGCTGTTCTCGCATTCATCGCGGGAAGAGGCTTACGTTCGCGAAAGCATGGACGGCTTTCTCGGCACGGTTCATGTGCAGATGCGGCTGGCCTCGATCCAGAACATCCTGATCTCGACCCTGAACTCTCTGCTGACCTTTGCGGTCACGGCGCTGGGGCTGTGGCTGTGGACGCATGGCAAGATCGACGTCGGCGCGGTGGCGGTTGCTATCCCGCTGGCGCTGCGGCTTGGCAATATGTCGCACTGGATCATGTGGGAGTTCGCGATGCTGTTCGAAAACATCGGTACGGTTCGCGACGGGATCGGCTCTTTGTCGCTGCCACGCATGGTGACGGACGCCAGGGGCGCCCGGCCGCTTTCTGTGCCCGAAGGACAGGTCGAATTCAGCAAGGTCACCTTCCGCTATGGCGAACAGGCCAGCCAGGGTCGCGGCGCGGTGCTTGATGATCTTAGCCTGACCATCGCGCCGGGTGAGCGTATTGGCCTGGTCGGTCGCTCGGGGGCGGGGAAATCGACGCTGGTGAACCTGCTGCTGCGTTTCCACGATCTTGAGACGGGGCGTATCCTGATCGATGGTCAGGACGTCTCGCAGGTGACGCAGGAATCACTGCGCGCCGCCATCGGGGTGGTCACGCAGGACACCTCGCTTTTGCACCGGTCGATCCGTGACAACATCTCGTATGGTCGCCCCGATGCTTCTGAGGCCGAGATCCGGCGTGCTATCGAACTCGCCGAGGCGGACTTTATCTTCAGCCTGACCGATTCGCAGGGCAGGCGGGGGCTAGAGGCGCATGTGGGTGAACGCGGGGTCAAACTGTCCGGCGGTCAGCGCCAGCGGGTCGCTATCGCGCGGGTGCTTTTGAAGGATGCGCCGATTCTGGTTCTGGACGAGGCGACTTCGGCGCTGGACAGCGAGGTAGAGGCGGCGATTCAGTCGCAGCTCGACATGCTGATGCAGGGCAAGACCGTGATCGCGATTGCGCACCGGCTTTCCACCATTGCCCGTATGGACCGGCTGGTGGTGATGGAGCGGGGCCGCATCGTCGAGCAGGGCACTCATGAGGAGCTGCTGGCACATGGCGGCATCTATGCGGGGCTTTGGGCGCGGCAATCGGGCGGGTTTCTTGAGGCAGAGTGATCTTACCTCTTGAACCGGCCTTGCAGCTGCCGTAATCAGCAGCGCGGCCTAGGGGTATAGCTCAGTTGGTAGAGCATCGGTCTCCAAAACCGAGGGTCGGGGGTTCGAGTCCCTCTGCCCCTGCCAGTCACCTTGACTGGACAGGCACCGCAGCAATCAAAGACAGCGCCGGATAGTGGGCAAGGCTATGCCTTGTGCTGATTCGTACCCGTCAGCCTGCGCGGCTGGCCAAGCTGTCAGGGACATCCGGTCGCAGCCGGAGATGGGGTATGAAACCGGCGCTTGAAAAGCGGCTCGGCACAGGCTATCTGACCCGCTGCAAGACCGAAGGGAAATCCATGGCCAACCCCGTCCAGTTCATCAGCCAGGTCCGCAGCGAGCTTGGCAAGATCGCCTGGCCCACCCGCCGCGAGGTGGTGACGACCACGATCATGGTTTTCATCATGGCGACGTTGGCGTCGGTGTTTTTCTTCCTCGTGGACCTGTTGATCAAGACTGGTCTGTCGAGCGTCATCAACCTGATCGGTAGCTGAGGGCTTGCATTGAGCGGCAGGGGGCGGTATGTCCGCCCGACCTGCCCTTAACGCGGCGTGCATCGATTCGGTCGTGCGCGCCGATTTCGATTTGGCCGGCGCTAGCATGATTTGCGCCCAGTCCGGCCGGGGCGGTAAAGGAATTCAATGGGTTGGCCTTGGTCCGCCCGGAAGGAAACAGGGGTCGATCGAGACATGGCAAAGCGTTGGTATTCGGTCAGCGTCCTGTCAAACTTTGAAAAGAAGGTCGCCGAGGCGATTCGTCAGGCGGTGACTGAAAAGGGTTTGCAGGACCAGATCGAAGAAGTGCTGGTCCCGACCGAGGAAGTGATCGAGATTCGCCGGGGCAAGAAAGTCACCTCCGAGCGCCGTTTCATGCCCGGCTATGTTCTGGTGCGGATGGAGCTGACGGATCAGACCTATCATCTGGTCAACTCGATCAACCGCGTCACCGGTTTCCTTGGCGCGCACGGCAAGCCGATGCCCATGCGCGACGACGAGGTGAATGCGATCTTGAATCGCACGGGCGAGGGCGGGGCCGAAGTCGCGCCGCGTAACCTGATCCGCTTTGACGTGGGTGAAAAAGTGAATGTGACCGACGGGCCGTTCGAAGGCTTCTCGGGCATGGTCGAGGAAGTGGACGAGGTCGCGAATCGTGTCAAAGTGACCGTTTCGATCTTTGGCCGTCCCACCCCGGTCGAACTGGAATTCACGCAGGTCGCCAAAACCGCGTGATCATCTGCGGGAGGCGTGAGCCGCACCGCTAAGTCGGCCCCAAAGCTCATACCGGGCGGGGCGTGATGATAAGGAGAGGGCCAGATGGCCAAGAAAGTTGTCGGCAGCCTAAAGCTGCAAATCAAGGCGGGTCAGGCGAACCCGTCCCCGCCCGTCGGCCCGGCTCTGGGTCAGCGCGGCATCAACATCATGGAATTCTGCAAGGCGTTCAACGCCCGCACGCAGGAGATGGAGCAGGGCATCCCTGTTCCGGTCGTGATCACCTACTACGCCGATAAATCCTTTACCTTCGAGACCAAGACGCCGCCCGCGTCGTTCCTGCTCAAGAAGGCTGCCGGTCTTAAGCCGCAGGGCAAGCGCAACCGCGCCAAGGGCTCGGAAAAGCCCGGTCGTCAGGTCGCTGGCACCGTGACTGTCAAGCAGATCCGCGAGATCGCCGAAGCGAAGATGAAGGACCTGTCCGCCAACGACGTCGAGGCCGCGATGCAAATCATCCTGGGCTCGGCGCGTTCGATCGGCATCGAGGTGAAAGGCTAAGCCATGGCTAAACTTTCGAAAAAGCAAGCCGCTGCCCGCGCCGCCTTTGATGGCAAATCGAACCTTTCGGTCGAGGAAGCTGTCAAGCTGGTCAAGGACAACGCCACCGCGAAATTTGACGAAACCGTCGAGATCGCGATGAATCTGGGCGTTGACCCGCGCCACGCCGACCAGATGGTCCGTGGTGTCGTCACCCTGCCGAACGGCACCGGCAAGGACGTGCGCGTTGCCGTCTTTGCTCGTGGCCCCAAGGCTGACGAAGCCCGTGCCGCTGGTGCCGATATCGTTGGCGCTGAGGACCTGATGGAAACCATCCAGTCGGGCAAGATCGAGTTCGACCGCTGCATCGCCACTCCGGACATGATGCCGCTGGTTGGCCGTCTTGGCAAAATCCTTGGCCCGCGCAACCTGATGCCGAACCCCAAAGTCGGCACGGTGACGATGGACGTGAAAGCTGCTGTCGACGCTGCCAAAGGTGGTGAGGTTCAATTCAAGGCCGAGAAAGCGGGCGTTGTCCACGCTGGCGTCGGCAAAGCCTCGTTCGAAGTCGAGAAGCTGGCCCAGAACATCCGCGCCTTTGTGGATGCGGTGAACAAGGCCAAGCCCTCGGGCGCGAAAGGCACCTATGTGAAGAAGGTCTCGATCAGCTCGACCATGGGTCCGGGCGTGTCGCTGGACCTGACTTCGACCGCCGCCGAATAAGCGGCAAGAATTTCGCCGGCGTTCTTTACGGGGGCCGGCGGATGGCGAGGCAGCGATGCCTCGTCCTGTCCGAGACGGAGGGTGCCGGGAAACCGGCTTAATCGTCCTTCCTGAGATGGGATCAAGACCATTTTCCGGGCCCCGCCCCGGGTGATCTTGGGACCGTCACGGACCCGCCCCGGTGCCGCTTGCGGCGCTGGGAAAATGAGAGCCGGGGGGAAACCCCCAACTTGGAGTGAAACCGTGGATAGAGCGCAAAAAGAACAGGTGGTCGAGGAACTCGGCCAGATCTTTGAAGCCTCTGGCGTCGTGGTGGTTGCCCGCTACGAGGGAATGACGGTTGCCGAAATGCAGGACCTGCGCGCGCAAATGCGCGAAGCTGGCGGGTCCGTCCGCGTTGCCAAGAACAGGCTCGCCAAGATCGCCCTGGATGGAAAGCCTTGCGCAAGCATCGCCGACTATCTGACGGGTATGACCGTGCTCGCCTTTTCCGAGGACCCGGTGGCTGCTGCCAAGGTCGCGGACAAATTCGCCAAGGGTAACGACAAGTTCGTGATTCTTGGCGGCGCCATGGGTGACACGGCGCTTGACCCGGCCGGTGTGAAGGCTGTGGCCCAGATGCCGTCGCGCGAGGAGCTTATCGCTTCGATCGTGGCTTGCATCGGTGCCCCGGCATCCAACATCGCGGGCGCGATTGGCGCACCTGCCAGCAACATCGCGGGCATCCTCAAGACTCTGGAAGAGCGCGAGGCCGCCTGAGGCAATCCCAATTCCGTCGTGGGGTTGAAACCCCGACGTTGGAACACTTAATGAAAGAACGGAAAAATGGCTGACCTGAAAAAACTCGCCGAAGAAATCGTGGGCCTGACCCTGCTGGAAGCCCAGGAACTGAAAAACATCCTGAAAGAAGAATACGGCATTGAGCCGGCTGCTGGCGGCGCTGTCATGGTTGCCGGCCCGGCTGCTGGTGGTGACGCCGGCGGCGCTGCCGAAGAGAAAACCGAATTCGACGTCGTCCTGGTCGACGCCGGCGCCAACAAGATCAACGTGATCAAAGAAGTGCGCGGCATCACCGGTCTGGGCCTGAAAGAAGCCAAAGACCTGGTCGAAGCTGGTGGCAAGGTGAAAGAGGGTGCCTCGAAAGCCGACGCCGAAGAAATGAAGAAGAAGCTCGAAGCGGCTGGTGCCAAGGTCGAGCTGAAGTAATTGGCCCTTGCGGCCAGTTGACTGCAAGAAAACGGGCAGGGTCCGGGGTTTTCCGGTCCCTGCCGAACCTGTCTTGAAGGGCGGTTTCGCAACAGACCTTCCCTCAGGGCATGTTCGGGGTTCGGGAGTCGTGCGGTGGGACGCACGGCACGAATTGAACCCCGCCCTCATTCGCCGCCTTGTGCAGTCCGGGCCCCGACGGCCTGCGCAAGCGAAAGACGAAAGGTTAGACCCTCTATGGCGCAAGCTTATGTCGGCCAGAAACGCATCCGGCGTTACTATGGCAATATCCGCGAAGTTCTGGAGATGCCGAACCTCATTGAGGTTCAGAAATCTTCTTATGACCTGTTCCTGAATTCCGGCGAGAGCGACAGCCACCGGGATGGCGAAGGGCTGCAGGGTGTTTTCCAGTCGGTGTTCCCGATCCGGGACTTTAATGAGACCGCGACGCTCGAATTCGTGAAATACGAGCTGGAAAAGCCCAAATACGACGTGGATGAGTGCCAAAGCCGCGACATGACCTATGCCGCGCCGCTAAAGGTGACGCTGCGTCTGATCGTATTTGATGTCGACGAGGCCACCGGTGCCAAATCGGTCAAGGACATCAAAGAGCAGGACGTCTATATGGGCGATATGCCGCTCATGACTCAGAACGGTACGTTCATCGTGAACGGGACCGAACGGGTCGTGGTGTCGCAGATGCACCGCTCGCCGGGCGTGTTCTTTGACCATGACCGTGGCAAGACCCATTCCTCGGGCAAACTGCTGTTCGCCTGCCGCATCATTCCCTATCGCGGCTCGTGGCTGGACTTTGAGTTTGACGCCAAGGACCTGGTCTTTGCGCGTATCGACCGCCGCCGGAAACTGCCGGTGACGACGCTGCTCTATGCGCTCGGCATGGATCAGGAAGGCATCATGGACGCGTTCTACAACACCGTCCATTATCGACTGCAGCGCGCCGGCAAGGGGCAGGATGCTGGCTGGGTCACGAGGTTCTTCCCCGAGCGTGTGCGCGGCACCCGGCCGAGCTTTGATCTTGTGAATGCCGAGTCGGGCGAGGTCATCACCAAGGCCGGCGACAAGGTGACGCCGCGTCTGGTCAAGCAGTTGGTCGAGCAGGGCGATATCAACCTGCTGCTGCCGTTCGATAAAATCATTGGCCGCTTTGTTGCCAAGGACATCATCAACGAACAGACTGGTCTGATCTACGCCGAAGCCGGGGACGAGATCACCGTCGAATATGATCGCGACGGCGAGATTTCGGGCGGCCTGCTGAAGGTGCTGCTGGACAATGGCATCGAGGATATCCCGGTCCTCGACATCGACCATGTCAACGTTGGTCCTTACATCCGCAACACCATGGCTGCGGACAAGAACATGAACCGCGAGCAGGCGCTGATGGATATCTATCGCGTCATGCGTCCGGGTGAGCCGCCGACCGTCGAGGCCGCCTCGACGCTGTTCGGCAGCCTGTTCTTTGATGGCGAGCGTTATGACCTCTCGGCCGTTGGCCGGGTCAAGATGAACATGCGCCTTGATCTTGATGCGCCGGACACTCAGCGCACCCTGCGCAAGGAAGACATCATCGCCTGTATCCGTGGCCTTGTCGAACTGCGTGATGGCAAGGGCGAGATCGACGATATCGACCACCTCGGCAACCGCCGGGTGCGCTCGGTCGGCGAGCTGATGGAAAACCAATATCGCATCGGTCTGCTGCGCATGGAGCGTGCAATCCGTGAGCGTATGTCGGGCGTCGAGATCGACACCGTCATGCCGCAGGACCTGATCAACGCCAAACCTGCTGCTGCTGCAGTGCGCGAGTTCTTTGGCTCGTCGCAGCTGTCGCAGTTCATGGACCAGACCAACCCGCTGTCAGAAGTGACGCACAAACGCCGTCTTTCGGCGCTTGGCCCGGGCGGTCTGACCCGTGAGCGTGCGGGCTTTGAGGTGCGCGACGTTCACCCGACCCATTACGGCCGGATGTGCCCGATCGAGACGCCGGAAGGTCAGAACATCGGTCTGATCAACAGCCTCGCGACCTTTGCCCGTGTGAACAAATACGGCTTCATCGAAACCCCCTATCGTCGGGTGGTCGATGGCACGGTCACTGATGACGTGGTCTATATGTCGGCCACCGAAGAGATGCGCCATACCATCGCCCAGGCCAATGCCGAACTGGATGAGAACGGGCGCTTCGTGCAAGAGCTGGTCTCGACCCGTCAGGGCGGCGACTTCATGCTGAACCCCGTCGATGCGGTCGATCTGATCGACGTTTCGCCCAAGCAGCTGGTTTCGGTCGCTGCCGCGCTGATCCCGTTCCTGGAAAACGACGACGCCAACCGCGCGCTGATGGGGTCGAACATGCAGCGTCAGGCTGTGCCGTTGCTGCGGGCAGAAGCGCCCTTTGTCGGCACCGGCATGGAGGCGACGGTCGCCCGCGATTCGGGTGCGGCGATCATGGCGCGTCGCGGCGGGATCATCGACCAGGTCGATGCCCAGCGTATCGTTATCCGTGCGACCGAAGATCTGGGCGCCGGTGACGCTGGCGTGGACATTTATCGTCTGCGCAAGTTCAAACGTTCGAACCAGTCCTCGACCATCAAC
The DNA here is from genome assembly GCF_000185925.1 of Paracoccus sp. TRP. NCBI lineage: Bacteria > Pseudomonadati > Pseudomonadota > Alphaproteobacteria > Rhodobacterales > Paracoccaceae > Paracoccus > Paracoccus sp. TRP. Next base: position 11,008 of record NZ_AEPN01000042.1, read on the forward strand.
CAGCGCCCGCTGGTCAAGGTGGGAGAAAAGGTCGTCAAGGGTCAGGTCATCGCTGACGGTCCCTCGACCGATCAGGGGGAACTGGCGATCGGCCGGAACGTGGTCGTGGCCTTCATGCCCTGGAACGGCTACAACTACGAGGACTCGATCCTGATCTCTGAGCGGATTCACCGCGACGACGTGTTCACCTCGATCCATATCGATGAATACGAGGTTGCGGCCCGCGATACCAAGCTGGGCCCGGAAGAGATCACCCGCGACATCCCGAACGTCGGTGAAGAGGCGCTGCGCAACCTTGATGAGGCTGGCATCGTCTATATCGGCGCCGAGGTCGGCCCGGGCGACATTCTGGTTGGCAAGATCACGCCCAAGGGCGAAAGCCCGATGACGCCGGAAGAAAAGCTTCTGCGCGCCATCTTTGGTGAAAAGGCGTCCGACGTGCGCGACACGTCGCTGCGTCTGCCGCCGGGCGCCTATGGCACCGTGGTCGAGGTCCGGGTCTTTAACCGTCACGGCGTCGACAAGGACGAGCGTGCGTTGCAGATCGAGCGTGAAGAGGTCGAGCGTCTGGCCCGTGACCGGGACGACGAGCTTGCGATCCTTGAACGCAACATCTACGCGCGTCTCAAGACGCTCATCATGGGCAAGGAAGTCGTCAAGGGGCCGAAAGGCATCCGCGCCGGGGCTGTCGTGGACGAGGATCTGCTGGGTCAGCTGAGCCGCGGCCAGTGGTGGCAGCTTGCTGTCGCCGACGAAAGCACCGCCAAGGAAGTCGAGGCGCTGAACCAGCAATTCGACGCGCAGAAACGCGCGCTTGACAACCGTTTCGACGACAAGGTCGAAAAGGTCCGTCAGGGCGACGATCTGCCTCCGGGCGTGATGAAGATGGTCAAGGTCTTTGTCGCTGTGAAGCGCAAGCTGCAAGCGGGCGACAAGATGGCCGGTCGTCACGGCAACAAGGGTGTCGTTTCGAAGGTCGTTCCGATCGAGGACATGCCCTTCCTTGCTGACGGTACCCCGGTTGACCTGGTGCTGAACCCGCTGGGCGTGCCTTCGCGGATGAACGTCGGGCAGATCCTTGAAACCCACATGGGCTGGGCTTCGCGCGGTCTGGGCATCAAGATCGACGAGGCGCTGCAGGACTATCGCCGCAATGGCGACATGACCCCGGTGCGCGATGCGATGCGCAATGGCTATGGCGACGACTTCTATGCCGAGACCTTCGAAGGCATGGATGACGCGACCCTGCTTGAGCATGCCGACGCGGTGCGCGGCGGCGTTCCCATCGCGACGCCCGTCTTCGACGGCGCGAAAGAGGCCGATGTGAATGACGCTCTGCGTCGCGCTGGTTTCGACACCTCGGGTCAGTCCATCGTCTTTGACGGCCGCACCGGCGAGCAGTTCGCGCGTCCGGTCACCGTGGGGATGAAATACGTCCTGAAGCTGCACCACCTTGTCGATGACAAGATGCACGCACGTTCGACCGGGCCGTACAGCCTCGTCACCCAGCAGCCGCTGGGCGGCAAGGCCCAGTTCGGTGGCCAGCGTCTGGGTGAGATGGAGGTCTGGGCTCTGGAAGCCTACGGCGCCGCCTACACCCTGCAAGAGATGCTGACCGTCAAGTCGGACGACGTGGCGGGCCGGACCAAGGTCTATGAGAGCATCGTCAAGGGCGAGGACAATTTCGAGGCCGGCGTGCCGGAGTCGTTCAACGTTCTGGTCAAGGAGGTCCGGGGTCTGGGCCTCAACATGGAACTCCTGGATGCGGAGGACGAGGAGTAACGGATCACCGCGCGGGGTGCGCCATAGTGCGCGCCCCGCAGGTCCCCTCCCGCAGTCCGCGCCCCTGAATAGGATTTGGAAATGAACCAGGAACTTGCCACCAATCCGCTGAACCCGCTGGCCTCGCCGCGGCAGTTCGATGAAATTCGCATCTCGCTGGCCTCGCCCGAGGAAATCCTCGCCTGGTCCTATGGTGAGGTGAAAAAGCCCGAAACCATCAACTATCGTACGTTCAAACCCGAACGTGACGGCCTGTTCTGCGCCCGTATTTTCGGTCCGATCAAAGACTACGAATGCCTTTGCGGCAAATACAAGCGCATGAAATATCGCGGCCTCGTCTGCGAGAAATGCGGCGTCGAGGTCACGCTGCAAAAGGTCCGGCGCGAGCGTATGGGCCATATCGAGCTGGCCGCGCCGGTCGCCCATATCTGGTTCCTCAAGTCGCTGCCTTCGCGCATCGGCCTGATGCTGGACATGACGCTGCGCGATCTTGAGCGTATCCTCTATTTCGAAAACTACGTCGTGATCGAACCCGGTCTGACCGAGCTGAGCTATGCCCAGCTGCTGACCGAAGAGGAATATCTGGACGCGCAGGACCAATATGGCGCCGACGCCTTTACCGCCGATATCGGCGCCGAGGCGATCCGCACCATGCTGGCCAATATCGACCTTGCCGCGACCGCCGAACAGCTGCGCGAAGAGCTGAAAGAGGCCACCGGTGAACTGAAGCCGAAAAAGATCATCAAACGGCTGAAGATCGTCGAGTCCTTCCTGGAATCGGGCAACCGTCCGGAATGGATGGTCATGACCGTGATCCCGGTCATCCCGCCGGAACTGCGCCCGCTGGTGCCGCTGGATGGCGGCCGCTTTGCGACCTCGGACCTGAACGACCTTTATCGTCGGGTTATCAACCGTAACAACCGTCTGAAGCGGCTGATCGAGCTGCGCGCGCCCGACATCATCGTGCGTAACGAAAAGCGGATGTTGCAGGAATCGGTCGACGCACTGTTTGACAACGGCCGCCGTGGCCGTGTCATCACCGGCAACAACAAGCGTCCGCTGAAGTCGCTGTCTGATATGCTCAAGGGTAAGCAGGGCCGGTTCCGTCAGAACCTGCTCGGCAAGCGCGTGGACTTTTCGGGCCGTTCGGTCATCGTGACCGGTCCCGAGCTCAAGCTGCACCAATGCGGCCTGCCCAAGAAGATGGCGCTTGAGCTGTTCAAGCCCTTCATCTACTCGCGCCTTGAAGCCAAAGGTCTGTCGAGCACCGTCAAACAGGCCAAGAAACTGGTCGAGAAAGAACGTCCCGAGGTCTGGGATATCCTTGACGAGGTGATCCGCGAACACCCGGTCCTGCTGAACCGGGCGCCGACGCTGCACCGTCTGGGCATCCAGGCATTCGAGCCGATCCTGATCGAAGGCAAGGCGATCCAGCTGCACCCGCTGGTCTGCTCGGCCTTCAACGCCGACTTCGACGGCGACCAGATGGCCGTGCACGTGCCGCTGTCGCTTGAGGCGCAGCTTGAAGCCCGCGTCCTGATGATGTCCACGAACAACGTGCTGTCGCCTGCGAACGGCGCGCCGATCATCGTGCCGTCGCAGGACATGGTTCTGGGTCTTTACTACACGACCATGGAGCGCGAGGGCATGAAGGGCGAGGGCATGGCCTTTGCCAGCCTCGAAGAGGTCGAACACGCGCTGGCCGCCGGCGTGGTGCATTTGCATTCCCGCATCACCGCCCGCCTGCCGCAGATCGACGAGAACGGCAACGAGGTCATCAGGCGCTTTGAGACCACGCCGGGCCGCGTCCGTCTGGGTGCCTTGCTGCCGCGCAACGCCAAGGCTCCGTTCGAGCTGGTGAACCGTCTGCTGCGCAAGAAGGACATCCAGAACGTCATCGACACCGTCTATCGCTACTGCGGTCAGAAGGAATCGGTGATCTTCTGTGACCAGATCATGGCGCTTGGCTTCCGCGAGGCGTTCCGCGCCGGTATCTCGTTTGGCAAGGACGACATGGTCATCCCGCCGAACAAGTGGGAGCTGGTCGAAGAGACGCAGGACCAGGTCAAGCAGTTCGAACAGCAGTATCTGGACGGCCTCATCACCCAGGGTGAGAAATACAACAAGGTCGTCGATGCCTGGTCGAAGTGTAACGACCGCGTCACCGATGCGATGATGAAGACCATCTCGGCTGTCAAGAAGGACGAGAAAGGCGCTGAACAAGAGCCGAACTCGGTCTACATGATGGCGCATTCGGGCGCCCGGGGTTCGGTCAGCCAGATGAAACAGCTGGGCGGCATGCGCGGCCTGATGGCCAAGCCGAACGGCGAGATCATCGAGACGCCGATCATTTCGAACTTTAAGGAAGGTCTGACCGTTCTTGAGTACTTCAACTCGACCCACGGTGCGCGGAAGGGTCTGTCTGACACGGCGCTCAAGACGGCGAACTCGGGTTACCTGACCCGCCGTCTGGTCGACGTGGCGCAGGACTGCATCATCCGCGAACATGACTGCGGCACCGAGCGTTCGATCACCGCTTCGGCAGCGGTCAATGACGGTGAGGTTGTCAGCCCGCTGTCCGAGCGCGTTCTGGGCCGTGTCGCGGCTGAGGACGTTCTGGTCCCGGGCGAAGACGTGGTCATCGTTCGCAAGAACGAGCTGATCGATGAGCGCAAGGCCGATGAGATCGAAACGGCGGGCGTCCAGTCCGTCCGCATCCGTTCGGCCCTGACCTGCGAGTCGGACGACGGCGTTTGCGCGCTCTGCTATGGCCGCGACCTCGCGCGCGGTACGCTTGTCAACATCGGCGAGGCGGTGGGTATTATCGCCGCCCAGTCGATCGGCGAGCCGGGCACGCAGCTGACCATGCGGACCTTCCACATCGGCGGTATCGCTCAGGGTGGCCAGCAGTCCTTTATCGCTGCGGCGCAAGAGGGCACGGTTGCTTTCGAAAACGAAAGCACGCTGGAAAACGCCAATGGCGAGCTGATCGTGATGAGCCGCAACATGCAGCTGCACATCCGCAGCGCCCAGGGCGACACGCTGACCAGCCACAAGCTGTTCTACGGCTCGAAGCTGTTCGTGCGTGAAGGCGAGCCGGTGACCCGCGGTCAGAAGATGTTCGAATGGGACCCCTATACCCTGCCGATCATCGCCGAGAAGGCGGGTGTGGCGAAATATGTCGATCTGGTCAGCGGCCTTTCGGTGCGCGACGAGACCGACGATGCCACCGGCATGACCCAGAAGATCGTAACCGACTGGCGCTCGGCCCCGCGTGGCAACGAGCTGAAGCCCGAGATCATCATTGTCGACCAGAACGGCGAACCGGTTCGTAACGAACAGGGTAACCCGGTCACCTATCCGATGTCGGTCGACGCCATCCTCTCGGTCGAGGACGGGCAGGAGATCCGGGCCGGTGACGTGGTGGCGCGTATCCCGCGCGAGGGTGCCAAGACCAAGGACATCACCGGGGGTCTGCCCCGCGTGGCGGAATTGTTCGAGGCCCGTCGTCCCAAGGATCACGCGATCATTGCCGAAATCGACGGCTATGTGCGCTTTGGCAAGGACTACAAGAACAAGCGCCGCATCGCTATCGAGCCCGCCCAGGAAGGTCTGGAGCCGGTCGAGTACATGGTGCCGAAAGGCAAGCACATCCCGGTGCAGGAAGGCGACTTCGTGCAGAAGGGTGACTATATCATGGACGGCAACCCGGCGCCGCATGACATCCTGCGCATCCTCGGTATCGAGGCCCTTGCCGATTACCTGATCGACGAGGTGCAGGACGTCTATCGACTGCAGGGCGTGAAGATCAACGACAAGCACATCGAAGTGATTGTTCGCCAGATGCTGCAGAAGATCGAGATCATCGACAGTGGCGATACCACGCTGCTGAAGGGCGAGCATGTCGACCGCGACGAGTTCGAGGAAGAGAACGCCAAGATCGAAGCCAAGGGTGGCCGTCCGGCCACGGGCGAGCCGGTGCTGCTGGGCATCACCAAGGCCAGCCTGCAGACCCGCAGCTTTATCTCGGCCGCCTCGTTCCAGGAAACGACGCGCGTGCTGACCGAGGCTGCCGTTCAGGGCAAGCGCGACAAGCTGGTTGGCCTGAAAGAGAACGTGATCGTGGGCCGGCTGATCCCGGCCGGTACCGGTGGAGCGACGGCCCGCGTGCGCCGGATCGCCTCGGATCGCGACCATGAGGTGATCGAGACGCGCCGCGCCGAGGCCGAAGCTGCCGCTGCGCTGATCGCGCCGGAAGAAAGCGCCCCGGTCGAGGCGGGCGGCGAAGAGTGATCCAGATCATGATCTGAAGGAAAGGCCCGGCAGAAATGCCGGGCCTTTTCGTTTCTCTGTCCCGGTCGCACACTTGCAGGTCTCGATTGCGTGAATTGCGGGCGGCGGATAACGATATTAGGGGCGAGCCACCATCTGATCAGTTCGCAGGAGAGGTCATGCGCGCAGCGGTCAATCAGAAGATCCGTATCAACATCCTCCGCCTGTCGGCGCTGGCTCTGATACCAGCCGTTTTTGTCATCAACCCGGCCCTGAAATTGCAGGGCTTTGGGCATGAGACTATCGAAGCCTTTGGCATCCTGCTTTTGCTGGCGGGGGTGCTGGGGCGGTTCTGGTCAATCCTCTATGTCGGCGGGGCCAAGAACCGGGTCGTCATGCAGGATGGACCCTATTCGATGACCCGAAATCCGCTTTACTTCTTTTCGACCGTGGCGGCGACGGGGATCGGACTGATGTTTGGCGCAATCAGCCTGGCGCTGCTGATCGGGGGCACAGTGGGCGCGATCCTGTGGGTCACCGCCCGGCGCGAGGCGGATTTTCTGTCCGAAAGCTTTGGTCCCGAATATGACGCCTATGCGGCGCGCACGCCCTTTTTCCTGCCCGATCCGACCCTGTTCCGGACCGGTCCCACAGCGCAGTTCGATACGGCGACGCTGCGGCGCAACCTGTTTGACGCATTCGTCTTTCTTTCCTTCATCCCGATTGTCGAGCTGGTGGATGAGGTAAAGCTGAGCCTTGGCTGGTCACTGATCACGCTCTGGTAGATGATCGGGGGCAGCCATCTTGTGTATCGGACCGCTATGCTAAGGCCTGATCTGCCCCCCGCTGCAACGCCGCCGGTTCTGCCGCCCTCGTCCGTTTTACCGGGCGGAGGGGCGGATAATCTGCGCGGCTCATTGCTGATGATGCTCAGCACTGCTGCTTTCATCTGTAACGACACGGTGATGAAGGCCGTCACCCAAAGCCTGCCGCTTTATCAGGCGATCGCCCTTCGCGGAGGGGTTGTGCTGCTGCTGGTGTTTCTGGCGCGGGCACAAGGCGGGGTGCGCCTGCGGGTGCCCCGCGGCGATATGGCACCGCTGATCCTGCGCACAGCGGCGGATGTTGCCTCGACGGTGCTTTATCTGCTGGCGCTGCGGCAGATGGCGCTGGCCGATATCTCGGCCATCATGCAGGCGCTGCCTTTGGCGATCACTCTGGCGGCTGCATTGTTTTTCCGCGAAAGGCTGGGGTGGAGGCGGATGCTTGCCATCACCATCGGTTTTTGCGGAGTGCTGCTGATCCTGCGCCCGGGGACGGGGGCCTTTGACCTTTGGTCGGGTGTGGCATTGGTGGCGATGCTGCTGATCGTATTGCGGGACATGACGACGCGGCTGTTCTCGGTGGGGGTGGGCTCATCGACAGTTGCGTTTCACGCCGCTCTTGCGGTGGCGCTGTCCGGTCTGTTGCTTAGCGCCGGGGAAAGCTGGCGGTTTCCGACGACGGGTGAATTTGCGCTTTTGGTGCTAGCTGCGTTGTTTCTAAGCGTCGGCTATATCACAGCTGTCGCGACCATGCGGGTAGGAGAGATTTCCTTCGTCGCGCCGTTCCGTTACAGTTCGCTGGTCTGGGCCGTGCTGCTGGGGCTGGCAGTCTTTGGCGAATGGCCCGATATCTGGACCTGGGCAGGCTCAGCTCTGGTCGTGGGCGCGGGGATCTACACCATCCTGCGCGAGGGAAAACTGCAAGGCAGGGATTGATGCGAATACAGATGCTGGGCCTGTGCCGCTTTTCCTATCTGGGCGGCCGCGGTTTCCAGACCGCTCCTGACAGCTTGGAAGAACGACGGGCCTATCTTTACGATCCCCAACGGCTGGCACGCCGCTGGTTCTGGTTTGAACATGTCACTTTGCCCAGTCTGCTCGTGCAAACGGATCCGGATTTTACCCTTGTGCTGATGACCGGGCCGGACCTGCCCGACCCGTGGCTGTCCAATCTGCGCGAACTGGCTGGGACTGTGCCGCAGTTCAGGTTGGCCCTGATCCCGCCGATGGAGTCGCATCTGGATGCCTGCATGGCGGCTGTCGCACCCCATATCGAACCGGGTGCCGATGTCGTTGGCCACTTCCGTCAAGACGACGATGATGCGGTGGCCGTCGACTATATCCGTCATGCGCGGCGTGACTTTGCTGATATGCGGCAGCTGTGGGAACGCAAGCGCAGGCTGTTTTGCGATTATACGCGCGGCGTGGTGCTGCGGGTAAAGCCCAAGGGCATTACGACCGAACTGCGTATCACCCACCACGCCAGTGCGGCATTGACCGTCTATCTGCCACCGGATGCCGAGCGCTGCGTTGTTCATTATCCGCATTGGCAGGTGGGCGCGTTGATGCCTGGCGTGGCGCTGGCGAGCCGACCGATGTATGTGCGGCTTTTGCATCACGACAATGACTCGGGCGCTGTCGGGCCGGGCTACAGGACCCCTGTGCAGCCCGAGAGTTTTGAGCCGGTTCTGGCAGAGCGGTTCCGCATCGACCTTGCGGCCCTGCGGGATGGTACGGAGCGGCTCTTGGCGGGGTGAAGAGTGGGGCAGGGTTGTTGACTCGTCCCCGGTTTGCCCATATACGCCGCTCACCCGTCAGGAATCTGATCGGGGCCCAGAACCTCTGTGGTCATGATCCGGGCCAAAACGCCCCGATCCTCTGGTAATCAACCCGTCCTGCCTCACTAGGGGATAGGATGGGCTGTGGCGTTTCACGATGGGCGTGATTCGCCGTCGAGAAGTGGCGCAGCCGGTGGCTGCGAGTATTGACGAAAGCAAGACGGGGAACCGAATGCCGACGATCCAACAGCTGATCCGCAAACCGCGGCAGCCCAAAGTGCAGCGATCCAAATCGCAGCACCTCCAATCCTGCCCGCAAAAGCGTGGCGTGTGCACGCGCGTCTATACCACGACGCCGAAAAAGCCGAACTCGGCCATGCGGAAAGTCGCCAAAGTGCGTCTGACCAATGGTTTCGAGGTTATCTCCTACATCCCGGGTGAAAAGCACAACCTGCAAGAGCACAGCGTCGTGCTGATCCGCGGCGGCCGGGTAAAAGACCTTCCGGGTGTGCGTTACCACATCCTGCGCGGCGTACTGGATACCCAGGGCGTCAAGGACCGTCGCCAGCGTCGTTCGAAATACGGCGCCAAGCGTCCGAAGTAAGGAGATCCGCACATGTCTCGTCGTCATGCCGCTGAAAAGCGCGAAGTGTTGCCCGACGCCAAATACGGTGATCGCGTTCTCACGAAATTCATGAACAACCTGATGGTGGACGGCAAGAAATCGGTTGCCGAACGCATCGTTTACAACGCTCTGGACCGTGTTCAGGCCAAACTGAAGCGCGAGCCGGTGGAAGTCTTCCACGAGGCGCTGGACAACGTGAAGCCTTCGGTCGAAGTGCGTTCGCGCCGCGTCGGTGGTGCGACCTACCAGGTTCCGGTCGAGGTGCGCCCGACCCGTCGTGAAGCTCTCGCCATCCGCTGGCTGATCGCTGCGGCCAAGAACCGCAACGAACACACCATGGAAGAGCGCCTTGCCGGTGAGCTTGCCGATGCCGTCAACGGCCGCGGTACCGCCGTCAAGAAGCGTGAAGACACGCACAAGATGGCCGACGCCAACAAGGCGTTCAGCCATTACCGCTGGTAACCGGAAGGAAGGCCCTTAATGGCACGCGAATATCCGCTGGAGCGCTACCGGAACTTCGGGATCATGGCCCACATTGATGCGGGCAAGACCACGACGACCGAGCGCATCCTGTTCTACACCGGCAAAAACCACAAAATGGGTGAGACGCACGAAGGTGCGTCCACCATGGACTGGATGGAGCAGGAGGCCGAGCGCGGCATCACCATCACCTCGGCCGCGACCACGACTTTCTGGCAGCGTCACGAGGATCCGGACTACAATATCGATGAGAAAGAGCGTTGCCGCTTTAACATCATCGACACCCCCGGCCACGTTGACTTTACCATCGAGGTCGAGCGTTCGCTGGCCGTTCTGGACGGCGCGATCTGTCTTCTGGACGGTAACGCCGGCGTTGAGCCGCAGACCGAAACGGTGTGGCGTCAGGCCGACCGGTACAAGGTTCCGCGGATCGTTTTCGTCAACAAGATGGACAAGATCGGCGCCGACTTCTTCAAGTGCGTCGCCATGATCAAGGACCGCACCGGTGGCACCCCGTGCCCGATCGCCCTGCCGATCGGCGCCGAGGACAAGCTGGAAGGCATCGTCGATCTGATCAAGATGGAAGAATGGGTGTGGAAAGGCGAGGACCTTGGTGCCTCGTGGATCCGTCAGCCCATCCGTGAAGAGCTTCAGGACGTCGCCGAAGAATGGCGCGGCAAGATGATCGAACTCGCCGTCGAACAGGACGACGAGGCGATGGAAGCCTATCTCGAAGGCAATGAGCCTGACGAGGAAACGCTGCGCAAGCTGATCCGTAAGGGCACGCTGTCGCTGTCGTTCTTCCCGGTCATGGCTGGCTCGGCCTTCAAGAACAAAGGTGTTCAGCCGCTGCTGAACGCGGTTGTGGACTTCCTGCCCGCACCGACCGACGTTCCGGCCTATGTCGGCTTCGCCCCGGGCGACGAGACCGAGACCCGCAATATTGAGCGTCACGCTGCTGACAGCGAGCCCTTCTCGGCTCTGGCGTTCAAGATCATGAACGACCCCTTCGTTGGTTCGCTCACCTTTACCCGCATCTACTCTGGCCAGCTCAAGAAGGGCGACCAGATGCTGAACTCGACCAAAGGTAAGCGCGAGCGCGTCGGCCGTATGATGCTGATGCATTCGATCAACCGCGAAGAGATCGAAGAAGCCTATGCCGGTGACATCATCGCTCTGGCAGGTCTGAAAGAAACCACCACGGGTGACACGCTGTGCGATCCGAACAAACCGGTGGTTCTGGAAACCATGACCTTCCCCGAGCCGGTGATCGAAATTGCCGTCGAGCCGAAGTCCAAAGCCGACCAGGAAAAGATGGGCCTTGCCCTTCAGCGTCTGGCTGCCGAGGACCCGTCCTTCCGCGTTGAAACCGATCTGGAATCGGGGCAGACCATCATGAAGGGCATGGGCGAACTTCACCTCGACATCCTGGTCGACCGCATGAAGCGCGAGTTCAAGGTCGAGGCGAACATCGGTGCTCCGCAGGTGGCCTATCGCGAGACCATTTCGCAGGCGGCCGAGATCGACTACACGCACAAGAAACAGACCGGTGGTACCGGCCAGTTCGCGCGCGTGAAGCTGGTGATCGAACCGACCGAGCCGGGCGAGGGCTATTCGTTCGAATCCCGCATCGTTGGTGGTGCGGTTCCGAAGGAATACATCCCCGGTGTCGAGAAAGGCATCAAATCGGTGATGGATTCGGGTCCGCTGGCCGGCTTCCCGGTGATCGACTTCAAGGTTGCGCTGATTGATGGTGCCTTCCACGACGTCGACTCGTCGGTTCTGGCCTTTGAAATCGCTGCCCGTGCTGCGATGCGCGACGGTCTGAAGAAGGCGGGTGCTAAGCTGCTCGAGCCGATCATGCGCGTCGAGGTCGTCACGCCGGAAGAATACACCGGTTCGATCATCGGCGACCTGACCAGCCGTCGGGGCATGGTGCGTGGCCAGGACAGCCGCGGCAACGCGAACGTCATCGACGCTTTCGTGCCGCTCGCCAACATGTTCGGCTACATCAACAACCTGCGTTCGATGTCCTCGGGCCGTGCGGTGTTCACGATGCAGTTCGACCATTACGAGGCCGTGCCGCAGAACATCTCGGACGAGATCCAAAAGAAATACGCGTAATCCCGGCGGTGCGTGGGCGACCACGCACCCTACCAACCCCGTAGGGTGCGTGCTTGCACGCACCGTCAACACAAGGAGCCATTCTCATGGCAAAGGCAAAGTTTGAACGTACGAA
>NZ_AEPN01000041.1:0-23877 GCF_000185925.1 Paracoccus sp. TRP
CACGCCGACCGCGCCGGAGTGGTGAAAGCCCTTCACGTCCGGCCAGGCGAACAGATCGACGCAAAAGATCTCATGATCGAGATCGAGTAGCGGCCTGCCAACCCCGGCCCGCCCCGCCCGGATCGCACCCGGGCGGGGGTTTCCATTCCGGGCTATGACTGGTTTAGCACGGGTCAGGCTGCGGCCGGGACCATGCATACCGCGCATCACTTTGCGCATGGCCCATGATCATTACGCCGCCCGCTCGCGACCAAAGCGATGCCCACGCAAAAAAAGTGCTGCCCCCCCGGGTGGATCAGATACCCGCGGCACGCAGGCGCGCCAGATGGTCAGCCGGCGTGATCAGCGGTCGATACTCCAGCCCTGCCGCCGTACAACCCGTATCGGCAAAGCGGTGCAGGACCTCAGGCTCGGGCTCGTTGCGACCGGGGCATGACGCCGCCTGCACATGGCCTATCAAGGCCGTGTGGCGGGCCAGCGCCTCGGCGGCGTTCTGGGGACCCAGTTCGGTCGCGGCATGGAACCAGTCGAACATGACCCGGACGCGTGGCCCGAACAGGTCGGCAAGCTCCAGTCCGTGATCCAGCCGTGACAGGTGATAGCCGGGGACCGCCTCGGCGCAGATCGGCTCGATCAGGATCAGCCGGTCGGTGGCATCAAGGGCACGGCGCAGGTTGGCGCGAAAGACCGCTTCGTCACCCGCGCCGCGCCCGGCAAGAACGTGTATCGCCCCCGCCCCGACCGCCACGGCCGCAACATGGGCAGCCGTCAGATCGGCAATAAAGTCAGCCTCATGCCCCGGCAAAGCAGCACAGCCGAAACTGTCACCCATGCGGATATTCAGCCCGCCGACCGTAAGCCCCAGTTCATCCAGCGCAGCAGCGATTCCAGAGGCATCGTGACGCTGGACCTCGTCATGGAACTCGACCCCGTCGAAACCTGCGGCCGAGGCGGCTGCAAGACGTTCGGGAAACGGCAGGTCGGCGAACAGAAAGCCGGTATTGGCAAGCAATCGCATCGGTATCCCCTTGTCACGGGCATCGTTGAACAAGGCTGAAAACCGCTCTGGCAGTAAAAGGCAAGACCGGGCGGCGACTTGACCCGCACCGGCGCTTCCGACAGGTTGCGCCCGCATCACCCATGACAAGGGCAGGACGGGAATGGTTCAGGACTTCGGCTCTCTTATGCGACGCCGGCGCTCGATCCGGGCCTATCTCGACAAGCCGGTCCCGCGCGCCGAGATTGAAGAGATCTGCCGCCTTGCGCGCACGGCCCCCAGCGGGGCCAACCTGCAACCCGGTCGCTTTCACGTCCTGACCGGCACCCCTTTGCGTAATCTGATCTCCGGGATCGACGCGGCGATCGGGGCTGGCGTGCCCGAGGCCACGGAATATTCATGGTTCCCCGAACCGATGCCGCCCGAGTTGCGCGAACGCCAGCGCGCGGCAGGTTATGCGCTGTATCAGGCGCTGGGTATCGCGCGACGCGACCTTGAGGGACGACGGCAGCAATTCCGCCGCAACTATGCCTTTTTCGGCGCTCCGGTCGGGGTGGTCGTCACCATTGACCGCCGGATGGGTGCGGGCTGTTTCATGGATTTGGGCATGTGCCTGATGGGATTTCTGCTCGCGGCTGAGGCGCGCGGACTGGGCGCAACCGGCATCGGTGCATTGGCAAATTACGGCCCGACCGTGCATCAGCTGCTGGATTTGGCAGCCGAGGAAATGGTCGTCTGCGGCATCGCGCTGGGTTTTCCCGATCACGAGGCACCCGAAAACCAGGTGCGCACTGCGCGCGAGGACCTGCCTGCCTATACCAGCTTTCGCGGCTTTCCCGATAGCTGAGGCCCGCGGCAGGTCCGCCCCGCCGCGGGCATGCACCTAGATATTCATCTGGGCACCGATCTCGACCACCCGCCCGGCGGGGATACGGAAATAGTCCGAGGCCCCGGCAGCGTTGCGCGACAGCGTGATGAACAGCCGCCCCTGCCAGCCCGGCATGCGGCTGCGGGTGGCAATGCGCAAGCGCTTGCGCGACAGGATGAAAGAGGTTGCCATAATGTCGAACTTCCACCCCTGACGGCGACATTGCAGCAGGGCGCGCGGGACATCCGGCTCCTCGGCATAGCCATAGATCAGCTCGACGCGACGGAAACGCTCATCAATTTCCTCAATACGCACGCGCTCTGTCTGGGCCACCCGGGGGACCTCGGCCGTTGTGATCGTCAGGATCACGTTCTGCTCGTGCAGCGATTTGAAATGCTTCAGGCTATGAAGCAGCGCCGAAGGTGCAAGATCGGGGGTCGAGGTCAGAAACACCGCCGTCCCCGGCACCGTGGCAATCGAGCCTGACCTGTTCACCTGCTCAAGCAGGCTGGCCATCGGCAGCTCGGCCTCACGATCCTTGGCCAGCACAATGGCGGTGCCGCGCATCCAGCTTGTCATCAGGATCAGCATGGTCGCGGCAATGCCAAGCGACACATAGCCACCGTCGCTGATCTTGATCAGGTTCGCACCCAGAAAGGTCAGGTCCAGCGCCAGAAAGGGCAGCATCATGCCGATGGACGCCCAGAGCGGCAGGCCCCAGTGCTTGCGCGCCACGACCATGGCCAGGATCGCCGTGACCACCATGGCCCCGGTCACGCTGATACCATAGGCCGAGGCAAGGCCCGACGAATTGCCAAAGGTCATCACCAGCGCCAGCACGGCAATCATCAGCCACAGATTGACGCCCGGCACAAAGATCTGGCCCTCATGTTCGTCCGAGGTGTGGCGGATTTTCATGCGCGGCAGCATACGCAGCTGCACCGCCTGACGGGTCAGCGAATAGGCGCCGGTAATAACCGCCTGACTGGCGATGATCGTAGCCATCGTGGCCAGGATCACCACCGGCAACAGCGCCCAGCCGGGAAAGAGGTGAAAAAACGGGTTCACCATCGCGGCGGGGTTGCTGAGCACCAGCGCACCCTGCCCGAAATAGGTCAGCGCCAGCGCCGGAAAAGCCACGAACAACCAAGCAAGCTGAATGGGTTTGCGGCCAAAATGGCCCATGTCGGCATAAAGCGCCTCGGCCCCGGTCACGGCCAGAAAGGCCGCGCCCAGAACGATCAGGCCAAGACGGCCGTTACCAAGAACGAAATTCAGCGCATGTATGGGGTTCAGCGCGGCAAGCACATCCGGATTACGGATGGTCCAGTTCAGCCCCGCTGCCGCCATGACCATGAACCAGATCAGCATGATCGGCCCGAACCAGCGCGCCACCGCCTGTGTGCCGTGGCTTTGCACCAGAAACAGACCGATGATGATGGCGATGGCCATGGGCTGGATGTAAGGATCAACACCCGGCGTGACGAGCTTAAGCCCCTCGATCGCCGACAGGACCGAGATCGCGGGCGTAATCGTTGCATCGCCGTAAAACAGCGCCGCTCCGATCAGGCCAAGGACCAGAATCAGCCGGTTCGGCCGTCCCATGGCGCGCTGTGCCAGCGCCAGCAGCGACAGTGTGCCGCCCTCGCCCTCGTTATCAGCGCGCAGCAGGATCAGCACATATTTCGCCGTCACGATCAGCAGAAGTGTCCAGAGGATCAGCGACAAAAGACCCAGCACATCTTCACGCGCAACGCCCCCATGGGTGGCGCCTGCCGCTGCCATTGCCTCGCGAAAGGCATAACCCCCCCCCCCCCCGGGGGGGGCCCCCTGCCGCTGCCATTGCCTCGCGAAAGGCATAAAGGGGCGACGTCCCGATATCGCCGTAAACAACGCCAAGAGCCGCCAGAGACAGCGACATCATCCCCGCTCGACGCGGCTGGGTGTCAGCGATTTGGGTATCCACACTTGCCATGGTTTCGCCTTATTGCACCGGAAGTCGTCCGGCCCGAGCGCGCAAGGTGGCGCAAAGCGGCGTAAGGGATCGACAGGGAAGATTGCCCGGCGCGTAAGGATTCCATAAAGACCATGGACAAGCGCCCGGCCCTCGCGCCAGATCCTGCCATGGAAAGTTTTGAGCCGCCCCGCCTGCCCCCCGACGACCGTCGCTGGATGACCACGCCGCGCCCCGGCGGAGTGCTGGGGGCGGCGCTTTTGTTGGCGCTGGTGGCCTTGGCGGCGGGGCAGCTGCGCGAGTTTCTGCCCGAGAATGTCTCGATCCTGCTGTTTCTGACCGCGGTTCTGATCAATGCCGCCGCCTTTGGCTTCTGGGTCGGAATTGCCAGTGCCCTTGGCGCCATCGCCGCTTTTAACTTTCTGTTCGTCGAGCCGCATTTCACGCTGCACATCTCTCGCCCGCATGATCTGGTGACCGTGGCTGTGTTCCTGCTGGCGGCCAGCTTGACCGGGCTGCTGGCGGGACGGCTGCGCGAACAGGTCGAGGCCGCCAAGACCCGTGCCGCAGCACTGGAGATGCTGTCACAGGCAAGCGCCGAGCTTGCCGCCGTGACCGGGCCCGCCGAGGTGACGCGGATCGTGCTGCGCCATCTCAACCGTCTGTCCGAAGGACCGGCGGTCGCTCTTGCTCCGCAGGGCAATGGACTGCATCTGATCGCCGCGTTGCCAGAAGGCTATGCCCCCGAACCGCGCGAACTTGATGCCGCGGACATTGCCTTTCGCCATGGCCGTGCCGAGCTGGCCCCCGCTCAGGGCTGGAATGGGCAGCGCCTCAGCTTTTATCCTTTACAGGTGGAAGGCAGCCCCGGCCCGGTGTTGGGCCACGCCCGGCTGGCACCCGACCGCCGTGACCGCGACCTGCGCGAGCGCACGATCGAAGTCATGCTGCGTCAGGCCGAACAGGCCCTGCACCGCCTTTCCCTGGCCCAGGCCGCCGAGGCCGAGCGCCGCCGCGCGGCCGCCGAAGAAACGCGGGCAGCCTTGCTTGCCTCGCTGTCTCATGACCTGCGTACGCCCTTGGCAACGATCCTTGGCGCGGTCACGACCCTGCGCGAATTGGGCGTGACCTTGCCGCCCGACTCGCAGGCCGATCTGTTGGCAGCAATCGAGGAAGAGGCCGAACGGCTGGCCCGCTATGTCGAAAAGCTGCTGCAGCTTACCCGGCTTAACGCCGGGATTGCAGCGCAGATGACCTGGGTCGATGCGGGCGATGCTGCGCAGGCGGCGGTGGCCCGCGCCCGCCGTGCATGGCCCGATGCCCAGATCCTTGCCGAGACCGGCGATCTGCCCATGATAAGGGCCGAGGCGGGTTTGCTTGAGCAATCAGTCTTTAACCTTGTTGAGAACGCGGTGAAATATGCCCCCGGCCCGATCCGCGTCACCGGCACGGTCGATGGAGATGAGCTGGTCCTTGCCGTTCTGGACCATGGCCCCGGCCTGCCGCCTGCGGTCGCATACTGGCTGGGTCAGGACGGGCTGACCGGCGCCCCTGCGGGGGCCGGGTTGGGGCTGCCGATCTGCAAGGGCATCGCCCGGACGCTGGGGGGGCGGCTGACTGCGTCCCGCGATGGCGCGGGCGCAAAACTTGCGCTGCGCCTGCCAATCCCGGAGGCCGCCGCATGAGGGAACGTCAGCTTATCCTCGTCGTCGATGATGAGCCGCAGATCCAGCGCTTTCTTGGCCATGCGCTGGTTGCAGCGGGCTATGACATCTGCCTTGCCGGTTCGGGGGCCGAGGCGCTGGCCCAGGCCATGGCGCAAGAGCCCGATCTGATGATCCTTGACCTAGGCCTGCCCGACATGAACGGCAAAGAGGTGATCGAGCGGCTGCGGCTGCGCCTGGACCTGCCGGTTATCGTGCTGTCGGCCCATGATCAGGAAATGGAAAAGATCATGGCGCTGGATCTAGGTGCGGATGATTTCGTGCCCAAGCCCTTTGGCATCGGCGAGCTGCTGGCGCGGATGCGCGCCTGCCTGCGTCCGCGCCGCACCGCCCGCACCGAGGTGATCAGTCAGGACGGGCTGCTGATCGACCTTACCGCCCATCAGGTCAGCCGCGATGGCGAGCTGCTGCGACTGACGCCCAAAGAGTTCGACCTGCTTGCGGCGCTGGCCGGTAATGCCGGGCGGGTGATGACCCATCGCAAGCTTTTGCAACTGGTATGGGGGCCGGCCCATGTCGATGACGTGCCCTATCTGCGCGTCTTTATCGGCCAGTTGCGTCAAAAGCTTGAACGCGACCCGGCCCGACCGGAACTGATCCTGACCGAGCCGGGCGTCGGCTATCGCTGGGCACGATCCGAACGCGGAACCGCGTGATCGCCTTCTAGCGGTTGCGGGTATCAACCGGATAGGCGGTGCTGAAGCGGATACGCTCCATCGCGAAATGCGAGGTGACGTTCTTGATCGGTACCGCATCCGTCAGCCGTTTGTAGAACTGATCAAAGGCCGCCATGTCCGGCACCGCCACGCGCAGCATGTAATCCATGCGCCCGGCCATACGATAAACCTCCATGATCTCGGGCAGGCTTGACGTGGCACGGGTGAATTCCTCGCGCCATTCCATCGAGTGGTTGGGGGCCTCGATCTCGACAAAGACCAGTATGCCGAAGCCAAGCTTGGCCGGATCGGCCAGCGCCACCCGCCCGGTCAGGACGCCCTGCGCCTCAAGCTTCTGGATCCGCTTCCAGCAGGGCGTCTGGGACAGGCCCACCTTTTCGGCGATCTGCGATATCGGCAGGGTCGCATCATGCATAAGTTCCGCAACAATCTTGCGGTCGATCAGGTCCAGATCCGGCATTTCTGTTTTCGCCCTTTTCGCGTCCGGGGAATCGGCTTCTTCGACAGGCGCTAGAATAACTATATTGCCGATCTGTTCAATCGTGTATTATACTTCCCTGCAGCAATGACACCCTGAACGAATCTGCGAACGGGAGAACATGCACATGAACCAGTTCATCGCCACCGACGGAGCCGAAACCAGGGCCGAAGGGGAGCAGCTGTTTTCTGTGCGCCTCATCGACCGCAGGACGGGTGAGGTGCCTAGTGTGAACGGCATCCCGCTGAGCATCCTGACCCATTCGCCGCGTTCGACGGTGGCGGATTTCATGCGGGGCCGGAACCGGCAGCTGTGGCGCGCCGAGGTCGAACCGGTCAATTCGCCCAGCGGAGGCGCCCGCCATGGTGCAACCCCCTGATACCCTGATCGACCGCCTTTTCTTTCTGACAACCAGCCGCTCCGGGCCGGTAATGCCCGACGCTCTTCTTTTACCGGAGCCGGACTGGAACATTCGCCGCGCCGGGCCACGCTGGTATGCGATCTGGTCGAACGACCGCGCGCGCCTGCAACGGCTGCGGGTCCTGCTTTTGCCGCAGGATTGGTCAGGACTGAACTCCCGCCAGCAGATGGCGCTGATCGCTGAACAATTGCGACCTGGCACGATCCCCTCTGCCCTGTGCCTGCCCCTGCGCGAAGGCAAGAGCCTGCTGCGCAGCGCCCTGTCCCGGCGGCTGTAGCCTGTGCCAGAATGGCGATGCCCCGCCGCACCCAAGGGTCAGCGGCAGGGCTCTGGGCTTTTGTCCTTTGCTTGGCAATGGCAGGCATCATGGCCCTGCGTGCTTTAGCCCACGGTCTCGGGCAGCCGGTCAAACAGATCCGCCAGCCGCGCGCATTGCACCCGAATGTCGGGGATCGCCGTGATTTCCCACAGCGCAGCGCGGGCACAGGGGCCGATGGCGAAAACCCGCTGCGACACGGTGCCGTCACGCGCGATCAGCCGCGCATCACGCGTCGTGTCCAGCCCGAGTCGAAGCGCATCAAGCCGCCCCCGTCCGCTGGTGATCAGCTCTTGCACAACCGGGGCACTGTCAGTCTCGGGGTCGCGGCGGATGCCACGGCAGTCGATGGCATGACCCGCAGGCTGCAGACGCGGCCCCCCGGCAGTCAGGACCTCGACCCCCTCGGGCGTCATCTGACGGAAGCGCGCTTTCAGGACCTGCAACTGGCCACGCTCTCGCGCTGCTCCGATCAGCGCCGCGGACTGGGGCGGCATGCGGTGGCGATGAACCTCCCACCACGAGGCGCCATGACGCAGAAAGCGGCGGCGGCTATCTTCGTCCCAGCTTTGCCAGATTGCACTGACATGGGGGCGCAGCCCGTCCAGCACATCACGCCAGCCAAGGCCCTCGGCCCCGATCGCGCGAATGCGCGCGCGCAGCCAGCACAGTACCTGGCTGACCGGGGCGCCCAGCGGGATCTCATCCGTCGCGATGGGCGCGGCGTGACTTGTGGCATGAGCGCGCGGCAAAAGCCCGCGGCGCGACAGGCAGGTGATGCGCCCGCGATGCCCGCGCCCCAGCAGAGATACGACATGATCGACCATCGACAGCCCGGTGCCGACGATTACGACATCGGTGTCCGCACTGGCCGGAGGGGTAAAGTCCCAGCCACCGCGCATCCCTTGTGGCGGGTGCTGGGGCACGGCATGGCCGGTGGCCAGAATGGCGAGGTGGCCGGTAATGGTGCTGCCATCGTCCAGCACGGCACGCACGCTGCCCGGCCCCTCTTCCAGGCGCAGGCATTCCTGACGGCGGCAGGTCAGCCGGTCCCGGCCCCATGTCGCCAAAAGGCTTTCGAGGTAGCGCCCGTAAGTCGAGCGACCAACGAAACAATCCGGCGTAGCCTCAGGTGCGGCGCCTGCGTCATGCAGCCAGCGCAGAAAATGCTCGGGGTCGTCGGGAAAGGCGCTCATGTTATGAACGCGCGTGTTCAGCAGGTGATTGGAATTATCGGTCGAATAGGCGATGCCGCAACCCAGAGTGCGGGATTTTTCGATCATGCTGATGCGCAGCGCGGGATTGTTGCGCAACAGATGGGCGGCGGCCAGCACACCGCTGGCGCCGCCGCCGATGATAAGAATATGACGGCTGCCGTCCTGCAAGAATTGACCGTCCATCACATCACCATCAGACAAAGAAAGACCAAAGCCCAGAACACGGCGAGCGCCTGGCCCAGCCGGCTTTCTTCGCGGTCGGACAGCACTTCACCTTCCTGGGAAAGAAAGGCGATGAACCCCGGGTCGTAAGCGGTGCCATACATCGGTCGGTCCTTTCGATCTGCTTTGGGGGGCGTCAAACCTGCAGCGCCGGCTGTTTCAGCCAGCCTTGCGGCACCGGCACGGGCCGGGGCGGCATCTGTTTCGCAATCGTCTCGGTCGCGACCTCGGGCAAAAGCGCGCGCAGCAGGCGACCCTGAGGCCAGGGCCCATAACCCGAGGCGACGTTGATATGCCCCGCCGCGCCCAGATCGACAAAAGACGCCCTCCACACCCGCGCCAGATCGCGCGCGCGGTCGAACTCCATCCAGCTGTCGTTGCGGCTGGCAACCACGATGGTCGGCACCGGTAGCGGTGCTTCGGGGATCTTGCCAAAGACCGCAGTGCGCGGATCGCGGCCGGGCTCGGCCGGGGCGACAAGCAACGCCCCGCCAACCTTGAGCTGCGGCCATTGCAACAGCAGCTTGACCGCCGCGATCGCCCCCAGCGAATGGCCGACAAGAACCGCGCCGGGATGCGCCAGCAAAGCGCCGGCGATCTCGGTCAGCCATTGGTCGGGCGAGGGTCGTGACCACGAGGCCTGCTCGACCATCACCGAATTCGGATCGGTTTGTGCCCACCAGTGTTGCCAATGCGGCGCAGGCGAACCGTCAAGACCGGGGAGAAGTAATGTGCGAATCATGGGCTTTCTCCTTCCAGTAAATATCTATCATGTTAGTCGAGTTTTTGGGTTCCAAATCTCGTGCTGGATGAAGAAAATAATTCTATGCCCGGTTGCGGTCTGCAAAACGTGACAAGCCCCACCATGCGACTGCATGGCAGGGGCTGTAATGCGCAAGATGGCGGTCAGAGGATCAGAGGTCGGCGTCCTGCAAGCTGCGCTCAGCGCGGGCAAGACTTGCGGCCAGACGCGCGGCAACCAGCTCGGCATGGGCGGTCACTTCGGGCACGCCCATCAGCTCGCCCACATGGCTGCGCGCAAGCGGACCAGCCACAAGGATGCCGGGCGTCGGCTGGCCGTTGCTGCCGACCGCAAGGCACCCCTCGGTCACGTCAAGCCCCAACCGCAGGGCATCCGGCCTGACCAGCCCGGCATCTGCCAGCGAGGCAAGGACAGGCGAGCTATGCAAGATGCTGTCATGTGCCGGGCCGGTGGCAAGGATCACCCTGTCGAAACGCCCGCGCCCGGTCTTGCCGCCCCGGGTACGCCATTCGACCCAAAGGCCGGTGTCATCCTGCTGCGCCGACAGCAGCCGGGCGGCAAGGATGCGCAACCGCGAATGGTCGATCAGCCGGTCCAGAACCCCGGCGACCTGCGGCGCTATGCGAAACCGATGAACGTCCCACCAGACCCGCAGCTTTTTCAGCAGCCGCGCGCGTTGGGCAAGATCCAGCGCCGCCCAGATCGCGGGTCCGTCCCGGCGCACATTGTCAAGCGTCGCCTGCCAGGGCAGCCCGGCCCCGATATCAAGACGCACGGCGGCGCGGATATTGCGCAGCAGTTCAAGCGCGCTGCGGGCAGGCCGGGTTGCGAAGTCCGAGGGCGACTCGGGGTAGCCGAAAACATGACCGCGCGAACGCAACCCACGCCGCGATAGCGCCGTGATGCGACCCTGAAAGCCCTGCCGGTCAAGACTTGCGATCACGTCGGCGGCGGTCAGTCCGGTGCCGACCACCAGCACCTCGCCATCCTCTGCTGCGACTTGTGATATCCGCCCCGCCTGCGCGCTGTCGGCGATCAGCCGGGGCGAGCCCTCCAGATCGCGAAACGCCTGAGGGATGCCGGGCGGCGGATGACCCGATGCGATCACCAGCAGATCGGCCTCAAGCTCGGTGCCGTCCTGGCAAAAGATGCAAAAACGCTCGCCGCGATGGACCCAGGTCGCGACGCTTTGTACATGTCGCACCTGCCCAGAAGCCAGCAGCGGCGCAAGGTTGTCGCTGACGTAGTCGGCCACCAGTCCGCGCTGCGGGAAAAGCCCGCCGCCCTCGGCCTCGGTGCCCGGCGAAAGATCGGGGCGCGCTGCCTCGATCCATTTCTGCAAACCGCCGTCATCCGCGCAATCCATGGTCATGCGCGCGGCGGGAACGTTGATGCGATGGCTGGGATCGGCGGTCGAATAGGCCAGCCCCTGCCCCAGTTTCGGACGCGGCTCAATCACCACGATCTGTGCCGGGGCCGTCACGGCACGGGCCAGATGCCAGGCGACACTGGCCCCGGTAAAGCCGCCGCCGATAATGGCAACGACCGGAGTTTCGGCGGGGTTATTGGCAGGCGCGCTCATGCCACCTCGGCGATCCGCGGGGCCTCGGCCGCCAGGGCACGACGCCATGCGACAAGTTCGGTGATCGCAAGAATGGGTAGATTATGGCGCTGTGCGAACTCTTCAAGTGCCCGGCCGCGCATCATGCTGCCGTCATCATTGACCAGTTCGGCCAGAACGCCAACACCGGGCAGGCCGGCATGGGTCACCAGTTCCCACGCGGCTTCGGTATGGCCGGGCCGGGCCAGAACGCCTTCGGGGCGGGCGCGCAGGGGGAACATATGGCCGGGGCGGCGCAAGGCCGCCGGATCGGGACGACCGGCAAGGGTGCGCAGGGTCAGCAGGCGGTCCTCGGCCGAAACACCGGTGCCGCAGGCCGCCGCATCGCAACTGACAGTATAGGCGGTGCCGTTCGGGTCCTGATTGCCCTGTACCATCGGCGGCAGATCAAACGCCGCACAACGCGCCGGGTCCATGGCCGCGCAAAGAATGCCGGTCGTGTGGCGGACCATAAAGGCCACTTCGCGCACCCCCATGGCCGAGGCCGCACCGATCAGGTCGCCCTCATTCTCGCGGTCCTCATCATCGGTGACGATAACCAGCCGACCGGCGGCGATTTCGGCAATCGCCGCGCGGATACGGGCATCAAGTCGATCGAAAGATGTCGCAGTCATCTGGGCTCCTTCGCGTCAGGCCGGGCCGAGGCCAAGCAACCTTACGGCATTATCGTGGAAAAAGCGCGGCAGGACATCCTCGCGCAGTCCCAGCCGGACAGCGTCCTGAATGCTCTGACGGATCGGCCGGAAGGGATAGGACGAGCCGAACAGCAGCTGATCGCCCAGAAAGCCGTTCGCCGCCTCGACATAGGCACCGCCGCCCGCCTGAAACAGATACATGTCAGGGATGACATGGATGTTCTCATAGCGGAATGCGAGGCCAAGGATGTCCTGCACATTCGGCCAATAGCCGTGAAAGACACCGATTTTCAGCTTGGGAAAATTGCGCGCCACCGCCGCAAGCCCGGCCGGATCGTTAAAGCGCGGGTCGGGCGTGGTCGGCCCGCTCATCACAAAGATCGGGACGCCCTCGGCCTCGGCCCATTCATAGACGGGCAGATAGGCGGGGTCGTCGGGATGCCGGGGCGGGGTGCCAAAGCCGGGCTCGACACCTATACCGCGCAGGCCAAGCGTCTGGATGGCGCGACGCGCCTCGGCAATGGCCACATCCGTGCCCTGAATGACCGGATCGACCGAGCCAATGCCGGTCAAGCGCGCGGGATCAAGGTCGACGATACGCGCAATCTCATCATTCGGAATATGCTGACTGGGCGTGTGGCGGCCAACGACAACTGCACGGGTCAGATCAGCGTCGCGGACCTCATCCAGAAACCCCCCGGGCGTGGATGAGCGGGTAAAATGCTCATCATCGCCAAGAGTGCCGACACGGCGGTTAAGCCAGCGCACGGTATCGTAATCCGCCGTTCCCGGGGTCCTGCCGAAAAAGTCGTGCAGGAATGCCGGGCGGCAGCGCATGTCAATGACGGGAAAGGTCATGATTTTCTCACAAGATCGTCACGAAGCGGCACGGGCGCGAATGTCAAACGCACCGCCGGTCTGGCTGCTGCGCTGCAAGGTCACGGCATCCTTGCCAAGCAGGGGAAAGACCAGTTCGGCAAAGCGGATCGCCTCTTCAAGATGGGGATAGCCGGACATGACAAAGGTCTCGATGCCCAGATCCTGATATTCCTGCATCCGTGCTGCCACGGTGCCGGGGTCGCCGACCAGAGCCGTGCCTGCACCACCACGCACCAGTCCGACCCCGGCCCAGAGATTTGGCGCAATCTCCAGCTTGTCGCGGCGACCCCCGTGCAACGCCGCCATGCGACGCTGCCCGACTGAATCCATTTTCGCATAGTTCGCCTGTGCCCGGGCGATGTCCTCATCTGTCAGACGACTGATCAGGCGATCGGCTGCGGCCCATGCCTCGGCCTCGGTCTCGCGCACGATGGCGTGCAGGCGGATGCCAAAGCGAACCTTGCGGCCATGCTTTGCCGCCCGCGCCCGCACATCGGCGATCTTTTCCGCGACCGCCGCCGGGGGTTCGCCCCAGGTCAGATAGGCATCGACATGCTTGCCGGCAAGCTCATGCGCGGCCTCGGACGAGCCGCCGAAATATAGCGGAGGCCAGGGCTTTTGCGGGCCGGGATGAAAGTTTCTGGCGCCCTCGACCCGGACATGGCGGCCATGGAAATCGACCGTCTCGCCCTCCATCAGCCGTTTCCAGACGGTCAGGAACTCATCCGCGTTCTCATACCGGCCGTCATGGCTGAAAAAGGCGCCGTCAGCCGCAAGCTCACGCGGGTCACCGCCCGGCACGACGTTCAAAAGCAGCCGTCCCCCCAGCGCCTCGTCCAAAGCAGCCGCCTGCCGCGCCGCGACGGTCGGACCGCTGATCGAGGTACGCAATGCGACCAGCAGTTTGACCCGCTGCGTCACCGGCGCAAGCGCCGCCGCGACGACCCAGGGGTCAAGACAGCTTGCCCCGGTCGGGATCAGCATGCCGTCATAGCCCAGCCTGTCAACGGTGGTGCCGATATCGCGCAGATAGGCGCTGGTCGGCGGGCGACCGAAATCCGAAGTGCCAAGATAGCGCGTGTCGCCCGAGGTCGGCAGGAACCAGAAAATCTCGGGGGTCGTCATTCCGCAGCCTCCGTGCGATGCAGCTCTTTTCCATCAAATGCGGTGGGCCGGCTGGCATCGGCGACGCTTTCACGGCCGATGTAATACTGGCGCCAATGCGCGGCGGGGTGGCTGTCACGCACCCGGCCATCCTGTTCGCCAAGCAGCTTTTCACGCAGCGTGCCCGGCGCATATCGGGTCTGTACCCGGCCACGCTTGCGCAGTTCCGGCACCACGAAGTCAATGAAATCGGTGGTCGAGGCCGGGGTTACCGCATAAGCAAGGTTGAACCCGTCCACGCCACCTTCATCGACCCATTTTTCAAGCTCATCCGCGATGGTCTGCGGACCCCCGACCAGCACCGGCCCCAGCCCGCCAATCGCGCGGCGGTGGACCACATCGCGCACCGTCCAGGCCTCGCCATCTGCGGCGAGAGATTCCAGCGTCGTGCGCAGACTGTCGTTTTCGACCGCCGTCAGCGGGGTATCAGGGTCAAGGGACGAAAAATCGAGCCCGGTCCAGCCACCGTAAAGCGCCAGCATACCGTCGGCACTGGCATAGCTGAGATATTCCTCATACTTGCGCTGCGCCGCCTCGTCGGTCGGGCCGGTGATGACGGTCAGAAGCGTAAAGATCTTCAGCGCGTCCGGCTCACGCCCTGCTTCTGCCACCTCGGCGCGGATCGCATCGGTCAGCCTGCGCGCCGTCTCGGGCGAGGTTGCCAGCACGAACATCGCCTCGGCATGGCGCGCCGCGAACTGCCGCCCGCGCGAGCTTGCACCTGCCTGAAAGATGACAGGGGTACGCTGCGGCGAAGGTTCTGACAGGTGAAAGCCAGGCACCTTGAAATATTCGCCCTCATGCCGGATCGGATGAACCTTGCTTGCGTCCGTGAAAACGCCGGTTTCCTTGTCGCGCAGGACAGCCCCGTCTTCCCAGCTGCCTTCCCACAGCTTGTAGGTGACCTCCATATATTCCTCGGCCAGATCATAGCGGGCGTCATGGGCAATCTGCCGGTCCAGTCCGATATTGCGCGCCGCACTGTCAAGATACGAGGAAACCACGTTCCATGCCACGCGCCCCTTGGTCAGGTGGTCCAGCGTCGAAAGACGGCGCGCCAGCAGATAGGGATGCTCGAACGTCACCGCCGCGGTGATGCCAAAGCCAAGGTTCCTGGTCACCGCCGCCATGGCCGAAATCGCACCAAAGGGATCGTTTACCGGCACCTGTGCCGCGTCATGCAACGCCGCTTCGGCCGAGCCGCGATAGACGTCATAGACACCCACGACATCGGCAATAAAGAGCGCGTCGAAATGGCCGCGCTCAAGCTCGATGGCCAGATTGGTCCAGTATTCCAGATCGTTATAGCGCAACGCCTGGCTGGAAGGATGCCGCCATGTCCCCGCCGCCTGATGGCTGACGCAGGTCATGTCAAAGGCATTGAGGATGATACGTTTTTTCTTGGCATTGCTCATGACGGACCACTCGGACAGGGATTAACCGACAGCGCGCAGGGGCGCGCTTTGAAAGCGGGGCAGATGCGGGGCAAACTGGCTGACCGCACGATCAAGACGGGCAATGGCCGCCTCTGAGGTCAGCCCGTCGCTGCCAAAATCCGACGAAGAGGCATAAAGCCCCGTCGCCAGCGTATGGGCCTCAAAAAAGCCGAAAACCGGGCGCAGCTGATGCTCGATCACCAGGGCATGGCGGTCGCCGCCGCCGGTCGCCGCCAGCAGCACCGGCTTGCCGGCCAGCGCAGCGGGATCAATCAGGTCAATGAAATGTTTGAAAAGGCCGGTATAGCTGCCCTTGTAGACCGGGCTTGCGACGATCAGCGCGTCAGCGGCCAGAAATTCGTCGATATGGTGCTGATGGGGGCCATCCTGCGGCTGGCGCAGTGATCCGAAATCCGGTCCAAGGTCTGAAATGTCGAAAACATGCGCACTACCACCGAAACGCGCAATGGCGCGGCTGGCCGCCTCTTCGATCAGGATGCGGGTTTTCGAGGGTTGGCTCCACGAGCCGGCAAAGGCGGCGAAACGGGGTCCGGACATGAGTTCTCCACGAAAAGACGACTCGATTGCTAGTGATAGACATAGGGGGTGGGTCCACGCCCGGCCATTCCAAAGCCGGGCCGCCCAATAGGTGAAAATCACCGTCTTCACCCCAGATCAGAGAAAAGACTATCTCTGTCGTCCCGGATGACTTACAGCCAAAACCTCCCGCGATCTCCCGCTATCGCCCCGTTTTCCCTGCTTATTCCACAAGTCCCGGCACCCGTTTTTCAGTGCTGCAACGCATCAGGGTCTGGGCCGCCGCCACCCCCAAAAGGTCGGATCTCTGCCCCGGAACAACCGATATAGCGGCCTTAACGACCCTCTCAGGGGCAGATGGATTTTCTCGCGCGGCCTCTCTGGGGAAACTTGTTCTCTTGCGGCCCGGATCTTTGGAATGGCGGCGGCCAGAAATCACGTTAACCTTAGTCGTGAATTTGGCCTGCCCACCCCAAGCGCCAGAACGCCGGTCACCCCCGCGCCACAATCGGCAGGACGGGGGCGGTTGTCTGATGCCGGAACCGCGGGCCTGCCAGACTGCAAGGACAGGATATCCGCCATGACCATCCAACCTCCGCAAGCACGACCCGGGGCGGCAAGCCCCGTCCCCGTCGTGCCCGCATGGATCGAGACCCGCGAACAGGCGCTGGAGGCTGCGCACCGTCTTGCCGCCGACTGGGCCCCCAAGGCGGCCGAGCGGGACGCCCAGCGTATCCTGCCCTTTGACGAAATCGCGGCCTTTACGGCCTCGGGCCTTGGCAGCCTGACCGTCCCGCGCGCCTATGGCGGGCCGGGACTGGATTATCTGACCCTGGCCGAGGTGTTCGAGATTCTGTGCGCGGCTGACAGTTCGGTGGGCCAGATCCCGCAGAACCATTTCGGCGTCATCCAGCTGTTGACCGAGGCCGGCAGCCCCGAGCAAAAGGCGCGCTGGTTCGCCGACGTGCTTGCCGGCGCCCGCATCGGCAATGCCGGACCCGAGAAAAGCCGCGCTGTGGTCACCCATAACACCACCGGCCTTAGCCGTGGCCCGCAGGGGCTGCGCCTGAACGGACACCGCTATTATTCGACCGGGGCGATTTTTGCCCATTGGATCCCCACCCGGGCCAATGACGAACAGGGCCGCCCCGTGCAGATCTGGGTTCCCCATGACGCGCCGGGCGTGCGTGTGATTGACGACTGGTCAAGCTTTGGCCAGCGCACCACCGCCTCGGGCAGCGTGATCTTTGAAGATGTGCCGATCAGCGAGGATCAGATCATTCCCGTCTGGCAGCGGGCCGAGACGCCGGGTCTGGCCGGGCCGGTCTCGCAGCTGATCCAGGCGGCAATCGACAGCGGCATCGCCATCGGAGCCCTGGACGAGGCAATCCGCTTTGTGCGCGAGAAATCCCGCCCCTGGGTCGATTCCGGGGTCGAGCGTGCCCAGGACGACCCCTATATCATTGGCGATGTCGGGCGGTTGCAGATCGACCTGTGGGCTGCACGCGCGGTTTTGCATGACGCCGCGCGCCTGCTTGACGAAATCGCCGCCAACGAGGTGACCGCCGAGGCCAGCGCCCGCGCCTCGGTCGCGGTGGCCGAAGCCAAGATCCTGACGACCGAAATCGCGCTTAACGCCGCCGAAAAGCTTTTCGAGCTTGCCGGATCGGCCGCGACCCGTGCCGCGCCGAA
Source organism: Paracoccus sp. TRP (assembly GCF_000185925.1). Taxonomy (NCBI): domain Bacteria; kingdom Pseudomonadati; phylum Pseudomonadota; class Alphaproteobacteria; order Rhodobacterales; family Paracoccaceae; genus Paracoccus; species Paracoccus sp. TRP. Next base: position 17,602 of record NZ_AEPN01000041.1, read on the forward strand.
CCTTGGCCGCATCTGGCGCAATGCCCGCGTTCATACGCTGCACGACCCGGTGCGCTGGAAATATCACCTGCTGGGCAACTGGCACCTGAACGGTGCCCTGCCTGCCCGCCATCAATGGAACTGAGATGATTAGAACCGCTCCTCCGCCCCGCGACGTGCATGTGATCACCGACGACGCCGAAGCGATCGAGGCCGCCCACCGCCTTGCCGCTGGTTTTGCACCCGGCGCCTCGGACCGCGACCGCAACCGCGTCCTGCCCTGGGATGAGCTCGAGGCGTTTTCGGCCTCGGGCCTGTGGGGCATCACCATACCGGCCGAACACGGCGGTGCAGGTGTATCCGCGGTGACACTGGCGCGCGTCATCGCCATCATCGGTGCCGCCGACGGCTCGCTGGCGCAGATCCCGCAGAACCATTTCTATGCGCTTGAGGTCCTGCGCAGCGGTGGCAGCCCAGAGCAGCGCGCCTATTTCGACAGGCTGGCGCTCAGCGGGCACCGCTTTGGCAATGCGCTGGCAGAGATCGGCGCGCGTGACTTCAAACGCCGCACCCGGCTTTTTCACGACAACGGCCGCCTGCTGGTCGAGGGGCGCAAGTTCTACTGCACCGGTGCGATCTATGCCCATTGGATCCCGACGCTGGTCGTCGACGAGGATGAGCGTCAGCAGCTCGTCTTTATCCCGCGCGACGCGCCCGAGGTCAGCATCACCGATGACTGGGACGGGTTTGGACAGCGGGGCACCGGATCGGGCTCGGTCGCCTTCGACCGTGTCGAGGTGCGTCCCGAATGGGTCATTCCGTTTCAGGCAAGCTTTGAACGCCCAACGCCCATCGGCCCGCTCGCGCAGCTTTTGCATGCGGCGATCGACCTTGGCATCAGCAAAGGCGCCTTTGCGGCCACCCTGCCCTTTATCCGCGACCGCGCGCGGCCCTGGATCGACGCCAAAGTCCAGCGCGCCGCCGATGATCCGCTGCTGGTCGCAGGTGTGGGTGAGGTCTCGGTCCGACTGCGCGCTGCCGAAGCGCTGGTCGACCGCGCCGGCCGCGCTGTCGATGAGGCCATCGCCGATCCGACCGAGTTCACCGTTGCGCAAGCCTCGCTGTCCGTCGCCGCCGCCCGGGCGCTGACAACCACAGCTGGCCTTCTCGCCACGTCGAAACTGTTCGAACTGACCGGCACCTCTGCCACGCTGACCGAGGACAACCTCGACCGCCACTGGCGCAACGTGCGTACCCATACGCTGCATGATCCGGTGCGCTGGAAATACCACGCCGTCGGCAATCACAGCCTGAACGGTATCAACCCGCCGCGACACGGAGCGATCTGAATGGCCCGCCTTGGCAAGCATATTATCGTCAATGCCTTCAACATGAACTGCGTGGGCCATATCAACCACGGCCAATGGACCCATCCCCACGACCGCTCGGCAGATTATACCCGGCTCGACTACTGGACCGACCTCGCCCGAACGCTTGAGCGCGGCTTGTTCGACGGGCTGTTTCTGGCCGATATCATCGGCACCTATGACGTCTATGGTGGTGGGATAGATGTGACCTTGCGCGAATCCGTGCAACTGCCGGTCAATGACCCGATCCTGCTGATCTCGGCCATGGCGGCCGTGACGCAGAACCTGGGCTTCGGCGTCACGGTCAATGTCAACCAAGAGGCCCCATATACCTTTGCCCGCCGCATCTCGACGCTTGACCACCTGACACAAGGGCGGATCGGCTGGAACATCGTCACCGGCTACCTCGACAGCGCCGCACGCGCAGTGGGCCAGAACGGGCAGACCAATCACGACCTGCGCTATGATCAGGCCGACGAATATCTCGAGGTGCTCTACAAGCTCTGGGAATGGTCCTGGGACGACGATGCCGTGATCCGGGACCGTGCGGCGCGCGTCTATGCCGACCCGGCCAAAGTGCGCAAGGTCGTCCACCACGGACGTTTCTACGATGTCGAGGGCTGGCACCTCTCGGAACCTTCGCCGCAAAGAACACCGGTGCTCTTTCAGGCCGGAACCTCGGGCCGCGGCCAGCTTTTTGCGGCACGACACGCGGAATGCGTCTTCATCTCGGCCCCGGAAAAACAGCTGGCTCGCAAGGCCGCGCAAAGCATCCGCGCCGCCGTCGCCGCTGCCGGGCGCCGCCCCGAGGATGTCAAGATCATCATCGGCATCAACGTCATCACCGACCGCAGCGCGGCGGCAGCATTGGAAAAGCTGGCTGAGTATCGGGCCCATTCCAGCCCCGAGGCTGGTCTAGCCCATTTCGCCGCTTCGACAGGCATCGACTTCTCGCGCTATGATCTGGACGACCCGATCCCTTACGGGCCGACGAACTCGATCCAGTCGGCAACAAAACTGGCCGAAAGCCGAGGCTGGACCAAACGCGATCTGCTCAACCAGCTCGCGCTCGGCGGGCGCTACCCCCTTGCTGTCGGAACGCCGACCGAGGTGGCGGACGAACTCGAATCCTGGGTGCGCGAGGGCGACATTGACGGCTTCAACCTCACCCGCCTCGCCACGCCCGAAACTTACGAAGACTTCGCCGATCTGATCGTGCCGGAACTGCAAACCCGCGACAGCTTCAAGACTGAATACGCACCAGGCACGCTGCGCCACAAGATCTTCGGCCAGGGCGACCGCCTGCCCGACCGCCACACAGTTGCAAACTTCCGCCCCGGCCCGGCGGTGGCGGCGCAATAGTCCTTCTTTCGTGTCAAAATATCCACGGGGGTGTGGGGGCAGTCAGCCCCCACATTCATTTCAGCGCGCCTTCAGTCGCCTGACTGCATGATCCCCCGAAAACTGCACAGCCGAAACCAGCAGGATCAGGATCGCGATCACCACCAGCATGACAGTGGTGTCAAACCGCTGATAACCATAGCGAATCGCCACATCACCCAGACCACCCGCACCGACAGCACCCGCCATGGCCGAGGCGCCGATCATCGAAACAACGGTAATGGTGAACCCGCCGGCAATTCCCGGCAGTGCCTCGGGCAGCAGCACATGGCGCACGATGTCCCAACGCCGGCAGCCGATGGACTGTGCGGCCTCAACCAGCCCCGGATCAACCTCGCGCAAGGAGACCTCGGCAATCCGCGCGAAAAAGGGGGTCGCTGACACCGACAGCGGCACGATCGCCGCCCAGACACCGATCGTCGTGCCCGCGACCAGCCGCGTAAAGGGGATCAGCGCCACCAGCAGCACGATGAAAGGCACGGCTCGGAATCCGTTCACCACAGTGCCGATAATGCGGTTCAGCCTCGGTGCCGGAAAGATCCCGTCAGACCCCGAGGTCACCAGAAACACTGCCAGAGGTATCCCCGCAAGCACAGCGATCCCGGCCGAGACCGAGACCATCAGCACCGTATCCCAAAGCGCCTGTTGCAGGCGGTCAACCATCTGTGTCGTCAACATATCCGATGATCCTTGTCCTGTCGGCGAGATGCGCCGGAAACTCTGCATCGCCCCCCGGCCCCAGCGCGAGCAGCAGCTTGCCGATGGCGCGACCCTGAATGCGGTCGATTTGCGAAGATAAAAGCCGCAGCCCCCTGCCTCCGGCCAGTTCAGTCAGCTGCGCCAGATCCGGCACGGCTGATCCTGCAAAGGTCAGCTCGACCACCGCCTGATCCTCGGGACCGCGCCGGGTCTCGTGCAACCGGTCGGCCAGATCCTCGGGCAGGCCGTGCTGCAAAGGTTGCAGCAGCGCCTGCGTGGCCGGATGGCGGGGCGCGCCAAAGACCTGCCACACCTCGCCCTGTTCGGCGATCTCTCCGCGCTCCAGCACCACCACCCGGTCGCAGATTTCACGGATCACGCTCATCTCATGGGTGATAAGGACGATGGTCAGTCCCAGCCGCTGGTTGATATCCCGCAAAAGCCGCAGGATCGAAACCGTTGTTTCTGGGTCCAGCGCCGAGGTCGCCTCGTCGCACAGCAGGATCTCGGGACGGCTGACCAGCGCGCGGGCGATACCGACGCGCTGTTTTTGCCCACCCGACAGGCGCGACGGGTAGGTTCCACCCTTGCCGGCAAGACCGACCAGATCCAGCGCCTGATCAACGCGGCGTGTGATCTCGTCCCGTGCCACGCCCGCGACCCGCAAGGGCAGTGCGACGTTTTCATAAACCGTCTTGGCGGACAGCAGGTTGAAATGCTGAAAAATCATGCCGACGCGGCGGCGCAGGGCGACCAGTCCCGCCTCATCGAGCAGGGCGATATCCTCGCCATCGACCAGAACCCGGCCGGTTGTCGGACGCTCAAGCCGGTTGATGGTGCGCAGCAGGCTGGACTTGCCCGCGCCCGAGCGGCCGATGATGCCAAAGATCTCACCCGCCCGGATGTCAAGGTCGATGCTGCTGAGCGCCTGCACCTCTCCGGCCGATGACCGGTAGGTCTTACCCAGCCCCTCGAACCGTACCGTGCCTGCCTTGCGAATGGCCGCAGCGGCGGCGGGAATTTCCGTCACCGCGCTGCGCGCAAGGGTTGCTGCCGCACCCGTCATCAGCTTTGCCACGCAAGGATGTAAAGCTTGTCACTGCTGGCGAACGAGGCATGGACCTGATCCTTGACCGCCTGCGACTGCTGGAACAGTTCGATGAACTGCTTGATGCGCGGGTCATCCTTGTTGTCGCTGCGCGACACAAAGGAAACCGAGAACTGTTTGTCCTCGATGCCCGAATAGATCAGCCCCGAAGTCGGGTCAAAAGCGCCCGAGGCGACGATGAAATGCGGATAGCCCTGCGCCAGATCGACATCGCCGGTGATACGGACCAGCTGCGGCCCCTCGACCTCGGTGAATTTCAGATTGCGCGGGTTCTCGACAATATCGTCAAGCGTGCCAAGGAAACCCACGTCCTCTTTCAGCTTGATCAAGCCGGCCTTTTCCAGCAGCAGCAGGCCGCGCCCCTGGTTCACCGGATCATTGGCGATAGCGACGCTGCCACCTTCGGGGATTTCGTCAAAGCTTTTATGCTTGAGCGAATATAGCCCAAGGTTTGCCAGAATGCCCTGGCCCACTACCTCAAAATCATAGCCGCGCTCTTTCTCGGCATTTTCCAGGAAAGGACGGTGCTGAAAAAAGTTCAGGTCGATATCCCCCGCCGCCAGCGCGACATTCGGCGTGGTCCAGTTGCTGAACTCGACCACTTCGACCTCAAGGCCCTTTTCTTTGGCTTCCTCGGCGGCGACGTTCACGGCATCACCATAGGCACCGGGAACGACACCGATCTTAAGCGCCTCGGCCGAGGCGGACAGGCCGACCAGCGACAGCGCGGCGGCAAATGCAAAAGTGACAAGTTTCATGGCTGTCTCCGTCAGTTGGCTGCCGTCTGGCTAAGCCAGGGCAGCGAATAGAGTGCGGGGTTATGGGCATTCGAGGCGTCGATCCGGTCGCGTACCGCCTGCGAGCTTTGATAGATCCTGATGAATTCCGCGATTTCGGGATCGTCAGCGTTATCCACCCGGGTGACGAAGCGGATGGCGAAATGGATGTCGTCAAGCCCGGAGTAAAGCAGCGCCCTGCCAGCGAAATCGTCGCGCCCGGCATTGACGTAATGGGCCGGGTAGCCCTGTGCCAGATCAACGTCCGAGACGGCGCGGACCAGCTGCGGCCCCTCGATCTCGACGAATTGCAGGTTGCGGGGGTTGGCGGTGATATCGTCAAGCGTCGCTTTCCAGCCGACATCGGGCCGCAATGCGATCAGCCCGGCAGCCTGCAACAGCACCAGCCCCCGGCCCTGATTGACCGGGTCGTTGGCAACCGCCACCCGCGCCCCGTCCGGCAGCGCCTCAAGCGAGACATGCTTTTCCGAGTAAAGCCCGATATTCGGCAATATCCCCAGAGCCACGGACTTTAGCTCATAACCAGTCTCTTTCACCGCATTGTCGAGAAAGGCCTGATGCTGAAAGTAATTGGCGTCCAGATCGCCATTCGCCAGTGCGAGATTCGGGGTGGTCCAGTCACTGAATTCGACCACCTCGACCTCAAGGCCCTTTTCCCTGGCCTCGCGGGCGGCGACCTCGATCGAATCCGCCAGCGCCCCGGGAGTCACACCGATCTTGACAGCGCCAAAAGCAGATGTGGCGACCAGTGCAAGCACCGCCGCCAGCGCGGGGATTGCCGTCTTGTTCTTCATTCTTGCCTCGATCTTGCCGTATGCCGGCGACCGGTTTGGCCGCCAAATGACGATTTAGTTCATCGTCATTTGCTACGCTGCGTCGAGGTTCCTGGCCATTCCAACCCACATTCTCCAAGTAAGTCGCTGAT
>NZ_AEPN01000040.1:0-26440 GCF_000185925.1 Paracoccus sp. TRP
GGGGCGGCACAAATACGCGACAGGTCCAGGAAATCGATCCGCTGCACGCGGACACCGTGCGGCTGATCTTCCGCCTTGCATCGGAAGGCGACGGCACGTCCGGCCCCATGGGCGTCAAGAACATCGTCAGCTACCTCAACAGGAACCGCATGTTCACTCGCAGCGGCGGGCGTTGGGGCATCGGCCAGCTTCACCGCGTTCTGACCCGCCGCACCTATATCGGCGAACATCGGTTCAACACGCGCTCGCATAAAAACCGCGAGAAGAAGCTCGAGAGCGAAGTCGCGATCATGGCGGTGCCGCCGCTGCTCGATCGGGAGATTTTCGATTCGGTGCAAGTGAAGTTGAAATCCCGCAATCCCAATCTGGTGCCCGCCCGCGTCACGAGCGGCCCAACCCTTCTCACGGGCATCTGCTTCTGCGCCAAGTGCGGGGGAGCGATGACGCTGCGCACCGGACGAGGAAGCGCGGGCGACACATATCGCTATTACACCTGCTCGACCAAGGCCCGGCAAGGCAAGACGGGCTGCGCCAGCCGCACGATCCCAATGGACAAGCTGGATGACCTGATCGCCGACCATATGGAGGAACGATTGCTCCAGCCGGAACGTCTGATCACCATCCTTGGCAGCCTTCGCGACCGTCGTCAGGATCGCACCGAACGTCGCCGCGAACAGCTAGCGGAACTGAACCGGCGAATCACGGAGACCGATCAGCGGCTCAATCGCCTCTACGACGCCATTGAAGCCGGTCTGGCTGACCTGGGCGATGCGGTGCTGAAGGAGCGCATGGCTGGCCTCAAGGCAATCCGGGATCAGGCCACGGCCGACGCAGAGCGCCGTCAGTCGACGCTCGACAGTGCCGGCAATCAGGCTGTCACGCCGGAAATGGTGGCGGATTTCTCCAGCGCCACCCGCGACGGGCTGAGGATGGAAGGAGGCGGCTATCGGCGGGATCACCTGCGCGCCTTCGCTCAGCGCATCGAGGTTGCTGATACCGAAGTTCGTGTCATGGGATCGAAATCGGAACTGCTGCGAACGCTTGTGGCCGCTTCCAGTGGGAAATCGGCGGTGTTCGGCGTTCATAGTTCTGTTCTGAAATGGCGCACCCGACAGGATTCGAACCTGTGACCTTCGCCTTCGGAGCAATTTAGGCTGCCTATCCGAAATGCACGATAGAGCACGCTAGGCTACGATAACCCATTGAAACCACTGGACTATGGGGTTTTCTACGCCGAAATGTCTATCCAAAATTTCGCTCCGATCTTCATCCGGCTGCTTCCGTGGTGCTTCCGCGGAAACAGCCCCTCTCCAGCAGAGGAGAAGCCACATGGCAAAACTGACCAAGCGCATAGTGGACGCCGCCGACGTCCGTGAAAAGGACTACTTCATCTGGGATGACGAGCTGCCCGGCTTCGGCCTTCGCGTTTTCACCTCGGGCAAGCGTAGCTACCTCATCCAGTATCGCGCCGCCGGCCGGACGCGACGCTTCACGATCGGCCTGCACGGTATCTGGACGGCAGAGACCGCCCGGCAGGAGGCTAAGGTTCAGCTTGGTCGCGTCGCCAAGGGCGAGAACCCGTCCGAGGAACGCCAGCTCGACCATCAGGCCATCACCGTCAAGGAGCTGTGCGCCCTCTATGTCGCCGACCTGAATGCGGGACTGATCCTCGGCAAGGGCGGTCGCCCCAAGAAGCCGTCGACCATCGTCACCGACGCCGGCCGCATTGAGCGGCACATCATCCCGCTGATCGGCACGCGGCGGGTGAAGGATCTCGTCAAGGCCGACATCAACAAAGTCCTCAAGGACATCATGGCCGGCAAGACGCGAGTCTCTGTCAAGACGAAGAAGCTGCGCGGCAAGGCCATCGTGCGCGGCGGCGCGGGCACGGCGACCCGCACTGTCGGCCTGCTCGGCGGCATCCTCACCTATGCCGTCGAGGCCGGCATCATCGACCGCAATCCCGCCCACGGCTTGAAGAAGCCGAAGGACAATGTGCGCAACCGCCGTCTGACGGAGGCGGAGTATCACATCCTGGGCGACATTCTGCGAAACGCGGCCGAGACCGAGAAATACGCGATGACGGTCGACATCATCCGCCAGATCGCCATGACCGGCTGCCGCCGCACCGAGATGATCCGGCTCATGCTGACCGAGGTGGACGCGGCGGGCAGTTGCCTGCGCCTCGTCGACAGCAAGGAAGGCGCTTCCGTCCGCCCCATCGGGCTTCCCGTCGTCGAATATCTCGAGGAACGCTGCAAGGACCTGACCGGCACCTATGTCTTCCCCGGCCAGGGCGAGGACAACGCCTTCGGCAGCTTCCCGAACCACTGGGAGCAGATCTTCAAGGACACGCCGCTAGCCGATGTCACGCCGCACGTCCTGCGCCACAGCTTCGCCAGCATCGGCAACGATCTCGGCTTCACCGAGGTCACAATCGCGGCGCTGGTCGGCCACTCCAAGGGGTCAGTGACGAGCAAATACATCCATAGCCTCGACACTGCGCTCATCATGGCCGCAGACACCATCTCCGGCTACATCAAGGGCCTTCTCGATGGCGTCGCCTTCAAGCAGACCGCCTATGCCCTCGACCGGGATTCCCGGAAGGCGGCGCTGGCGCGTTTCCTCCAATCGGCGGCCGCCAACGAGCAGGAGGAGCTGCCTCTTGCGGCGTAACCGACACCATCAGGGGGTTTCAGTTATTGCAGTTGGAGCCCGCAACGACTATATTGGCTGGTCAGGAGAACCCATCATGGCCAGCCAAGTCGTCAAATTCGCCGGTCTCTCGGACCGCGACCGCAAGAAGGTCTCGCCTCTGCCCAAGCTGGCAGAGGGCGACCGCGTCGAGCTGCGCGTCCGGCGCCGCGACGGTCACGATGAGACCCTGGCCCTGCCGCCCGCGGCGGCGAGCGCCGTCGAGGCCCTGATCACGCACCTGCTCAGCGGCGAGCGCGTGGCGGTTCTTTCCGAGGATCAGGAGCTGAGCCCCACCGAGGCGTCCGAAATCCTCGGCATCTCGCGCCCGCTCGTCGTGCTGCGCATGGACCGGGGCGATCTGCCCTTCCGTTATGTCGGCAAACACCGCCGCGCCTCGCTCAAGGACGTGCTGACGCTGAAGGCCAAGCTCGACGTCCGGCGCAAGGCCATGCAGGACCTCGCCGCCGACGCCGAGGATCTCCATCTTCGCTATGGCGTTTAAGTCCGCCGTCGCCATCTACGATGCCTGCATCCTCTACCCCTTCCATCTGAGGAATGTCGTTGTGCAGGCGGCGGTCGACGGTCTGGTCGATGCGCACTGGACGGAGGCGATCCATGACGAGTGGATACGCAACCTACTGGCCAATACGCCGGGTCTTCCGCCCGAGCACCTGCAAGCCACCAAGCAGCTCATGAACGTCGCCGTGCCGGAGGCGACCATTACCGGCTATGATCGGCATATCCACACCGTGAGCCTGCCCGATCCCGATGACCGCCACGTCGCGGCGGCGGCGATCGAGGCTGGCGCGTCGATGATCGTCACCTGGAACCTGCGTGACTTCCCCGTCGCCGAGTTGAGGAAGCATGGTCTGGCGCGGCAATCGCCGGACGCCTTTCTCGTCAGCCTCTACGAGCAGGCTCCCGATATGCTGCTCGCCTCGCTGGCGAATGCGCGCAGCAATCTCAGCCGGACGCGCGTGTCGGCCGCCGATTTCGTCGGCATCCTGCGCGACCAGAGGCTGGTCAAGCTCGCGGCGCAGATCGAGAACCACGTCAGCGACCTCTAGGGCGGCTTTCCGGGTTTGCTGAAACCCGGTTCTCCAGCTCTGCGGGTTTACGGATTTACGATGCGAGGCTGTTCCTCAGTGCCCCTTGCGCTCACCAGGTGGGCAGGCAACAGCATCGTAATAGAATATAATTGTAGTTCATTTCAGAGGGATGTTTCCGCGAACATGGCCAAGAAAACGGTCGAAAGACTTAATCCGACACCCTCTACCGTAAAGAAGCTCTTCGCCTATAGCGGAAACCAGTGTGCCGTCCCCGATTGTCAGGAGCAGCTTGTCGACGTAAGCGGCGCCATGCTGGGCAAGGTCGCCCATATCTGCGCCGCCGAGAAAGGCGGGCCGCGCTTCGACGTTGACATGAGCAACGAAGACCGCCGCGCCTTTGAAAACCTGCTTCTGGTTTGCGGCAAGCACCATGACATCATCGACCATCAGCCCAATGTGACGACCTACACGGTCGAGGTGCTGGGCAAATACAAGGCCGATCACGAAGATCGTTTCAAACGGGCGGAGCTACAGCTCATCGCGCAGATCACGGACACGACCCAGGCCAGGCTGCCCACCTATCCGGAAACGCTGAAGCGGTTCGGAGAGGTCTTCGATGTCACCGACTCGATGAATCTCGACGAGGAAGTCGCCGGGCTGACCACCTTCATCGACAGGCTGAAGGAGCTTCCCCTCGAAGAGCGGGCATTCGCCATCAAGCTGGCCGAACGCATGAGACGTCGGGACGTCGATGACCTGCCGGCCGAAGACGTGGTCGGCGCGTTCAACCTTGGAAAAACCAGGCTGCGTCAGCATATGACTTTGCTGGAGCATCACCTGCTTGGCGATATCACCGAAGGGCATGGCTACCAGCAATATATCGTGCGGCTGTGGGACCCGCGATCCCGGCGGCAATCCCTGGGTAGAGATGCTGGAGTTCTGCGAAAAGACGGGCATCACCATCGACAGCCTCCTCTATGATCTCAATTTCGCGCAGTACGACGGCTGACGGCAGTATGGCGGCGCGGTCGCCTCCAACAGCCTCACGGCATCAGGACGGTTGATCGGGTTTGCCCGGCAGGGCTCGCAACCATCGTTTCCACGACTGTCTGCATTTTTGGCGGGGGAAAGCCTTCCCCCTGGCCGGCACTTCGTTGCCGGCGCACCCCCTTCTGCGGGGAGACCCCCAGGCTGTGCAGAAACTCGGCGACAATTCAGTGCAGGCGCGATGACGCGAACTGAATCGAGCGGGGTTCTTAGCCCCGCGACATCAGCGCCCCGGTCCCGAAGGCGTTCGAAGCGCGGATGATGTTGAATGCCAGGACCGAGAGGGCAGCTTCGGCTTTCACCCGCCGCAAACCCCGGGTCAGGAAGCGGCCTCCGCCAGACATTCGCTTGATGGTGCCGAAGGGATGCTCCACCGTGCAGCGCCGGATCGTCATGAGATCAGGGTTCTCGTGAACCCGACGCTCCATCCGATCGAGCGCGCCCTGATCCACGAGCCTGTGAATGGTGCGCTGATATCCTGGCGTACACTGCGGCTTGATGTGGCAAGTCTGGCACGCGGGCGTTCTGTAACGGATCGCCCGATTTCGGGTATGTTTGCCCTTGGGATGCATGGTTTCACCAGCCGGGCAGCGGATCGTGTCGGTTTCCTCGTCATGGACGAACTGCACAGGGCGGAAGTATTGCGCGCTCATCGCACCACGTTTGATCGGAGCCGCTACTCGTACACCGTCTTGCTCGCAGCGCGCGACCTCCTGCGCATTCGAGTAGCCTCCGTCCGCCAGCACTTCGAGCTGGTCGACGTCGAGCACTTGCTTTGCCGCAATCGCCATTGGATGCAGCAACTGGCTGTCGTTGGCTTCGTTGGCGACATCGTTGTGAATGATCAGGCCACTTTCGATATCGACGACACTCTGGAGATTATAGGCCGGGAACTTCGGCGCCCGGCCATACCCCATTGGTCTTGAATCCGGTTCTCCGAAGACCACGACGTTCGTATCGTGCTCAGCGAGCTCGGCCCGCCGCTTTTCCAAGCGCTGCTTGCGGCGTTCGAGCGACGCGATCGCGCCGGCAAAAGCCGCGCGATTGACCGTCTGATCTCGCGCGTCCGCCGGGTGTTGATCCGCTATGTTGAGACGGTCGAGATAGTAGGCGATTTCTGTTTCGGCGTGAGCGATGTCGCGTGCCAGACGATCTGCTCCTGCGATGTTCTTCGCGCTGGCAACCACCCGCATCTTGGTCCCGTCCAACGCCACCTTGCCGGGAGTGACAAGGCCGTTCTCGCGACAGAATCTGATGAATGCGGCGCCCGTGGCGATGATCGCTTCGGGATTATCGTGCCGGAACGCTGCGATGGTCCGATAGTCCGGGGTCATCCGCCGCATCAGCCAGATGGCCTCCAGGTCGCGCTGGCAGGCGCGCTCCAACTGGCGCGAAGAGCGCCACTGATTCAGGTAACCCCAGATATACAGCCGCAGCATATCGCCTGGATGATAACCGGGTCGCCCCGTTGCGGCCGAGATAGTGCGCTCAAAGCCAAGCGCCGTGAGATCGAGGGTTTCAACGAAGGCGTCGACGACCCGGACGAGAGATTCCTGCGGCACGTAGTCATCGACGCAGGCAGGTAAAAGAAGCGGCTGGCTTCGGTCATATCCCTCAATAAAGCGTCCCATTGTGCCTCCGTGCCGCAAGTAATGAAGTGTAGCATCCATGGGCAACTAGGTCCTGTTGACAAAGTATGGCATCCATATCCTTGCTGCGGCTAAGGCCAGGAAAGCGGCGAAGGATTTTGCGGTCTTGTCGAAGCGCGTGGCGATGCGGCGGAACTGCTTGAGCCTGTTGAACATGCGCTCGATGCGGTTGCGGTCCTTGTAGGCCCGGAAGTCGCACGGCGGCGGGTTCTTGCGGTTGGCTTTGGGTGGGATCACCGGAACAATGCCGCTCAGCAGCAGATCCTGGCGGACGACGTCGCCATCGTAACCTTTGTCAGCCAACAGCAGCCGCGGCTTGCCCACCGGCATGGCCATCAAAGCAGGGACGGCTGCATAATCTGACGCTTCTCCGCCCGTGAGGACAAAGCCAAGAGGGCGTCCCTGACCGTCTGTGCGGGCGTGGACTTTGCACGTAAAGCCGCCGCGTGATCGACCAAAAGCCTCCTTATGAGTCCCCCTTTTGCGCCCGCTGCCTGGCTGTGGCCGCGCACTGTGGTGCTGTCGATCATGTGCTGCCAGTCGTCGGTGAGCCCGAGTTCGACCAGGGTCTCAAGCAGGGCGTCCCAGACCCCTTGCTCGGCCCAGCGGCGAAACCGGACATAGACCGAGTTCCACTTGCCGTAGCGCTCATGCATGTCGCGCCAAGGGCAGCCTACCCGCAGGACATGCAGCATGCCATTCAGATATCGGCGATTGTCCTGCGCTGGTCGGGACTTGCGTCCTCGCTCAGCCGGCAAAAGCTCGCCAATGAGCTGCCACTCTGCGTCCGACAAATCGCCACGCGCCAAAACCGCCTCCTAAAAAGCAGTCTTGAATCACGGCAAAGCCGATTTGGGAATCCACTTTGTCAACAGGACCTAACCCCAGTAAATGCTTGGCAATACGAGCAATATCTACTGCGGGCGCCACCAGAACATATTGCTCGCACCACTCTGGTGATAGACAAAGAAGCATCGGGGAACGCGCGCGCTGTCGCACGCTCGGCATGCGGACCATGATGAGGTTCTGGCAAGGTGGAATTGGATGGTCTCTGGCTCGCGGTGGCCTTCTTCCTCATCGCACTGATCTATGCGTCGGTCGGCCAGGCCGGGGCGTCTGGCTACATCGCGATCATGGCGCTGGTCGGCTTTGCGCCGTTGGCGATGAAGACGACCGCGCTCGCCCTCAATCTGCTGGTCGCAGCCATCGGGACAGCCATGTTCCTGAAGGCTGGAAGGCTGTCGTGGCGAAGTGTCTGGCCTTTTGCGATCTTGGGCTTCCCGTTCTCGCTGCTCGGCGGATCTGTCCAGCTACCCCCGGATATCTATTATCCGGTCGTCGGGGTGGTTCTCGTCCTGTCGGCCGTCCAGATGGCGCGGACGGCCCTTCGTAGATCTGGATCATCTGCTGCCCTGCCAACCGATCCGCCCTTCATCCCGGCACTGGCAACGGGTGCGATCATTGGCTTCATATCCGGCACGACAGGGACCGGAGGCGGCGTATTCCTCGCGCCGGTAATCCTCGCGATGAACTGGGGTACAGCACGCCAGACTGCGGCGACAACCGCCGTCTACAACCTGATGAACTCGGCTGCCGCACTGCTTGGAGCCTATGCCTGGTGGGATCAGATCCCGAGTGCGCTACCCGGGTGGCTGATCGCCGTCGCTGTTGGCGGCTCGCTCGGGGCCTTCATCGGTAGCCGTTACCTACCCGAACTATGGTTGCGCATCATTCTGGCGGTAATCCTTCTCGCCTCGGGCGTGAGGCTGCTGTTCGGGTGACGGCCAGCTTACCTGTCACAACCGAGTTTCAGCGATCTCCCCACCGTGATGCGATTATCCCTGGTTACCCGATGAGGTGGAAACTATGGATCGTCCCGGTCTAGACTTCAGCCCATATGTCGATTAGTCTCGACATATGGAATCAGAAAACGCCATCCTTGCTTTCGCCGCGCTCGCGCAACCGACCCGCCTCGACGTGTTCCGCCTGCTGATGGAGCACGAGCCGGACGGATTGCCCGCGGGCGAAGTCGCCCGCCGGTTGGATGTCCCGCACAACACCATGTCCACGCATCTGGCGACGCTGACGCGCGCCGGTCTGATCGATGCCGAGCGGCACAGCCGCTCGATCATCTATCGGGCGCGGCTCGACGCTGTGCGGGAGCTCGCGGGCTTTCTCGTCAAGGATTGCTGCGGTGGCCGCCCGGAAATCTGCGCGCCGCTGATCGCCGATATTTCCCCTTGCTGCTCACCGCATACCCTCGCCGCCAAGGAGGCCACCCATGACTGACCGCATCTACAATGTTCTGTTCCTCTGCACCGGCAACTCGGCGCGCTCGATCCTCGCCGAGAGCATCCTGAACAAGGATGGCGAGGGTCGATTTCGTGCCTTCTCTGCCGGGTCGCAGCCGAAGGGCGCGGTCAATCCCTTTGCGCTGAAGGTTTTGAAGAGCTTTGACTATCCCGCCGAGGGCTTCCGCTCGAAGGGTTGGGAGGAGTTTGCCGAGCCTGACGTGCCTGTCATGGATTTCGTCTTTACCGTCTGCGACAGTGCCGCCGGTGAAGCCTGCCCGGTCTGGCCCGGCCAGCCCCTGACCGCCCATTGGGGGATCGAAGACCCCGCCGCCGTCGATGGGCCGGACATCCAGAAGGAAGCCGCCTTCGTTGCCGCTTTCCGCTACATGAAGAACCGCATCTCGGCCTTTACGTCCCTGCCGGTCGCCAGTCTCGACAAGGCGTCGCTCCGCACGAAGCTGACTGAGATCGGCCAGTCCGAAGGTGCGTCGTCTCCACGCAACAGCGCGGCGTGAGGCAGGCAATGGACGTCATCATCTACCACAACCCGGATTGCGGAACCTCGCGCAACACCCTGGCGATGATCCGCAATGCAGGCGTCGAGCCACATGTCATCGAATATCTCAAGACACCGCCGTCTCGGGACATGCTCACCCAGCTCATCGCGCGCATGGGTATCCCCGTCCGCGCCCTGCTGCGCGAGAAGGGCACGCCCTATGCTGAGCTTGGCCTGGGCAACCCGGCACTGAGCGACGAGGAGTTGCTCGATGCGATGATGGCGCATCCCATCCTGATCAACCGGCCCATCGTCGTCAGCCCGAAGGGCGTTCGGCTTTGCCGACCGTCCGACGACGTGCTCAACCTCCTGCCGCCGCAGCACGGCGCGTTCGTCAAGGAAGACGGCGAGCGCGTGATCGACGAACACGGCCGGCGCGTCGCAACGGCCTGAGGGGATCCTATGTCTACCTTCGAACGCTACCTGACCCTCTGGGTCGCCCTGTGCATTGTCGTCGGTATCGCACTTGGCCATTTTCTGCCGGGCGCATTTCATGCCATCGGCGCGATGGAAATTGCTAAGGTCAACCTGCCGGTTGCCGTGCTGATCTGGCTGATGGTCATCCCCATGCTGCTCAAGATCGACTTCGCCGCATTGGGCGAGGTCAGCCGGCACTGGCGCGGCATCGGCGTGACGCTGTTCATCAACTGGGCGGTGAAGCCGTTCTCGATGGCGCTGCTGGGCTGGCTGTTCATCGGCTGGCTATTCCGGCCATACCTGCCTGCGGACCAGATCGACAGCTATATTGCCGGCCTCATCATCCTTGCCGCCGCGCCATGCACGGCCATGGTGTTCGTCTGGTCGAACCTTACAAAGGGTGAGCCCCATTTCACGTTGAGCCAGGTCGCGCTCAACGACGCCATCATGGTCGTCGCCTTCGCGCCCATCGTCGGCCTGCTGCTGGGCCTGTCGGCCATCACCGTGCCATGGGGCACGCTGGTGCTTTCGGTCGTGCTCTACATCGTCATTCCCGTCATCATCGCACAGATCATTCGTCGCCGGCTTCTGGCGAGCGGCGGGCAGACCGCGCTTGACAGGCTTCTTGCAAAGCTCGGTCCGGCGTCTCTCGTTGCGCTGCTGGCGACACTCGTTCTCCTGTTCGGGTTTCAGGGCAAGCAGATCATCGCGCAGCCGGCGATCATCGGTCTGCTGGCCGTGCCGATCCTGATTCAGGTCTATTTCAACTCCGGCCTTGCCTATCTGCTGAACCGAGTGGCCGGCGAACAGCATTGCGTTGCCGGTCCCTCGGCGCTGATCGGCGCATCGAACTTCTTCGAACTGGCGGTCGCCGCCGCCATCAGCCTGTTCGGCTTTCATTCGGGTGCGGCGCTCGCCACGGTTGTCGGCGTGCTGATCGAGGTGCCGGTGATGCTCTCGGTCGTCTGGATCGTGAACCGCTCCAAAGGCTGGTATGAACGCGGCGGCAAAGTCTCCAGACTGGCGGAGGCGCATCGCTGATGCCGGACGAGCTTCCCAATCTTGATGCCGGTTGCGCTGATATTCCCGGCATTGACCGGCTGCGCGCAGCAACGCTCTCGACCCATCCACCGCGTATCCTGCTGCTTTACGGCTCGCTCCGGGAGCGATCTTACAGTCGCTTCCTGACATTCGAAGCCGAGCGTCTGCTCAAGCATTTCGGGGCCGAAACACGTATCTTCGATCCGTCCGGCCTGCCGCTGCCGGATGGGGCTGAGGTCAACCATCCCAAGGTGCAGGAACTGCGCGAGCTCTCGCTCTGGTCAGAAGGTCACGTCTGGACCAGCCCGGAGCGTCACGGTGCGATGAGCGCGGTGATGAAGGCGCAGATCGACTGGATTCCCCTTTCGGTCGGCGCGGTAAGGCCAACGCAGGGCCGGACACTCGCCGTCATGCAGGTCTCCGGCGGCTCGCAGAGCTTCAACGCCGTCAACCAAATGCGGGTGCTCGGCCGCTGGATGCGGATGGTGACGATCCCCAACCAGTCCTCCGTCGCCAAAGCCTTTCAGGAGTTCGACGAGGCGGGCCGGATGAAACCGTCGTCCTATTATGATCGAGTGGTCGACGTGATGGAGGAACTGATGAAGTTCACACTGCTGACGCGCGACGTCTCACCTTACCTGACCGAACGCTATTCCGAACGCAAGGAGAGCGGCGAGGCCCTGATGCGGCGGGTCAATCTGACGGTCGCGACCTGAACACTTTAACATTCCGGCATCATTGCTCGCGAAGTGACCAGTCTCTGAGGGCAGAGCTAGCTTGGGTCGCACCGCGTCTCTGAGTGCGGGAAGGGTCAGCCGCAGGGCTCAGGATGAGTTTCTGCACAGCCTGCCCCGCAACGCCCCCTTTAGAGTGAGAGTGCGGACCGGGTTTGCCGTGACGGGTTGAGGGCTGGAGAAGAGGTCTCCGGCGCCCGTCGCGGAGAACCGCGATGTCCAGACAGGATCGCAGCGCGCGCCCCGGCTCGGATCGGGCGAGCCTTTACGACGATATCACAAACAAGATCATCGGCGAACTGGAGGCCGGCCGCTTCCCTTGGGTTCAGCCCTGGGGCTCGGCCGCTGTCAAGGCGCCGCTCGCCATGCCGCAGAACGCCGCCACAGGCCGGCGCTATTCGGGGATAAACGTCCTCATCCTCTGGGGCGCCGTCATCGAGCATGGTTTCCCCGGCCAGAGCTGGCTCACCTTCCGCCAGGCGCTTTCCCTCGGCGGCAATGTCAGGAAGGGCGAGCGCGGCACCACCGTCGTCTATGCTGATCGTTTCACCCCCGAGGACGAAAAGCGCCGCGCCCGCGAGGCCGGCGAGGACGCTCAGGCGATTCCGTTCCTGAAGCGCTTCACGGTCTTCAACGCCGCTCAATGCGACGGCCTGCCTGAAGAAATCGCCGTCGTCGCACCGCCGCCCGAACCGGGCCTGATCGAGCCGCGCGTCGAGGCCCTGATCCGGGCGACCGGCATCGACTTCCGCATCGGCGGAGACCGCGCCTTCTATGTCCCGGCGCATGACTATGTCGTCGTTCCGCCGCCGCAGGCGTATTTCGAGCCGATCAACTGGCACCGTACGGCCCTGCATGAGCTCGGACACGCGACGGGCCATCCCTTGCGCCTCGGCCGTGATTTCTCCGGCTCCTTCGGCACCAAGAAATACGCCTTCGAGGAGCTGATCGCCGAGATCAACGCGGCCTTCTGCTGCGCCTCGCTCGGCATCGCTCCGACCGTCCGCCATGCCGACTATATCGGCTCCTGGCTCGACGTCCTGCGCGAGGACAATCGCGCCATCGTCCGAGCCGCCTCCCAAGCCAGCAAGGCGGCCGACTGGCTTCTCAGCTTCCTGCCGGATGCCGGCAGCATCGACCAGAACGACGACGAGCGGGAGGCGGCGTGATGAACGCGCTCGCCTTTCCGGGTTTCGTCCCCGACCCCGCGCAGTCGGCCGACATCCGCCTGCGCGTCCTCAGCCTCGGCGCCGGCGTCCAGTCCACGACGCTGGCGCTGATGGCGGCGCATGGCGAAGTCGGCCCCATGCCCGATTGCGCCATCTTCGCCGATACCGGGTGGGAGCCGCAGGCCGTCTATGACCATCTCGCCTGGCTGCGGTCGCCCAATGTCCTGCCGTTTCCCGTCCATATCGTCTCGGCCGGGGATCTGCGCGCCGACCTCATCGCCGGCGCACAGGGCGAGCGCTGGGCCTCCATTCCAGCCTTCACCCGCACCGTGACGCCTGCCGGGAGCGAGCTTCCCGTCTATGACGAGGACGAAAACGGCGATCTCGTCGTTGTCGGCTCCCGCATCGTGGCTACCGAGCGGGCCAACATCGGCATGATCCGCCGCCAATGCACCGGAGACTACAAGATCGTGCCGATCAGGCGGAAAGTGCGCGAGCTGCTCGGCATCGCCGGGCGGCGCTCGCCCACGTCGCCGGTCACCGAGCAATGGATCGGGATTTCGCTCGACGAGGCCCTTCGCATGAAACCCTCTTTCGAGAGCTGGCAGGTCAACCGCTGGCCCCTGATCGAGCGGGGCCTGACCCGACAGGACTGCCTGCGCTGGCTGGAACGGCACGATTATCCTCTGCCGCCCAAAAGCGCCTGCATCGGGTGTCCGTTTCATTCCGACGATCACTGGCGACAGATGCGCGACCATGATCCCGAAGCCTGGGCGGACGCCGTGTCGGTCGACGCCGCCATCCGCACCGGTTTCCGCGGCATCCGCGCCGAAGTCTATCTGCACCGCTCCGCCGTGCCGCTCGACCAAGCCGACCTATCGACGGCCGCCGACCGCGGCCAGCTCGATCTCTGGCCGAACGAGTGCGAGGGCATGTGCGGGGTCTGATTCCCTGAAAGCCGCAAAGGCGCAAAGCCGCTTCTCCGGCTTTCCGGGTGTCCGCTTCTGCGTTTTCCCGCGTTTCCGGTTCGTCAGCTTGCAGCCTTGCGCCACGACGCTCAGCCTACCGGCCGTCCTTCATCAACCCTGCCCAGACAGCGAGAATATCGCCTTCGGCCGCGTTGTCCTCAGCGACAACCACGCTGAACACGGCGAGCGTGCCGGCGAACTCCTCCATATCCATCACGCCCCGTGCGTGAAGCATTGTCGCCAACAGCATCAGTGCCTTGCCTTGTGCGGTGATGACGGCCCGGTCCGCCTCGGAAAAGCGGACATGGCGGGCTGGCGACGCCCCCAGCCATCGGCGCAGAACACGCGCCAAGTCCGCCCAGGGCGGATTTCTCCAGCCAGAAATCATAGCGTCCATAGACAATTCCCCGCCGCCCCGACTGGCGCCGGGACGGTTGAACACGCGTGAACACTGGGAACCGCGCCCCACGTATTTCCCACGCCGGGCAAGCCCGACGCCGATGGGTATTCTATTCCGTGGGCCGCCCGACATAGTCGGTGACCCAGTGTTCAAACGCTTGATGCGATCGATGCGGTGTTCAAGCCGCAGGCGATGCAATCCCTATGGCACAGGAAGACAGTCCTGAACATCGCCGTTCCGTTCTCGCCCCTGGCCAGACGACAGGGTCCGACCAGCAGAGTGAGAGGGAGGTGGGGATTTTCGTGACGGGTTCGGGTCGAGAGAGAGGCTCTCGGCGCCCGTCGCGGAGACTACCACGATGGCTACTGCCGCCCAGAAAATCATCCTGTCGCCTTCCCGCGACATCCCCTTCAACAAGCTCGTGCTCAGCCAATCGAATGTCCGACGCGTCAAGGCCGGCGTCTCGGTCGAGGAACTGGCCGAGGACATCGCCCGCCGAGGCACGCTCCTCCAGAGCCTCAATGTCCGCCCGGTCCTCGACGCCAGGGGCGATGAGACCGACATGTATGAAGTTCCCGCCGGCGGTCGCCGCTATCAGGCGCTCGCCATCCTCGTGAAGCAGAAGCGTCTCGCCAGGAACGCGCCTGTGCCCTGCGTCGTGCGTGATCCCTCCACGTCGATTCTCGCCGAGGACGACAGCCTCGCCGAAAACACCCAGCGCGTGCCGCTGCATCCTCTCGATCAGTTCCGGGCCTTCTATGACATGCGCCGCAAGGGCATGAGCGAGGAGGAGATCGCTGCGGCCTTCTTCACGACCGCGCAGGTGGTGAAGCAGCGCCTGCGTCTGGCCTCTGTCTCGCCCACGCTCCTCGACATCTATGCCGAGGACGGCATGAAGCTCGAAGAGCTGATGGCCTTCACCGTCAATCCCGACCATGCCCGCCAGGAGCAGGTCTGGGAGGCGGTCCAGACCTCCCACAATCGCCAGCCCTGGTATATCCGCCAGTTGCTCACTGAAACCACGGTGCCGGCCACCGACAAGCGCGCCCTGTTCATCGGCATCGAAACCTATGAGCAGGCGGGCGGCAGCGTGCTGCGCGATCTCTTCCAGACCGATGGAGGCGGCTGGCTTCAGGACCCCGCGCTTCTCGACCGCCTGGTCGCGGAGAAGCTCAAGACCCTCGCCGAGGAAATCGCCGCCGAGGGCTGGAAGTGGATCACCGTCGATACCGATCTGCCCTATGGCTACGATCAGGGGCTGCGGGCGCTCGACTTCACCCTCGTCGATCTGAACGATGACGAGCGCGCGGCCCGAGAAGCCCTGCGTGAGGAATACGAACGGATCGAGGCTGAATACTCGGAAGCCGATGAGCTGCCGGACGAGATCGACCAGCGTCTCGGCGAGATCGAGACGGCGCTCGAAGCCTTCGAGAAGCGCCCGGTCATCTACGATCCGGCCGACATCGCGCGTGGCGGCGTCTTCATCAGCGTCGACCGCAATGGCGAGCCCGTCGTCGATCGCGGCTATGTGCGCCCGGAGGACGAGACGCCGGTCGGCGTCGAGGACCCCGACGGCGAGGCCGAAGCCACCGGTACCGAAGTCGCGGCATCCGGCACCGTTCAGCGCGCCGTCATCACCATCGGCGGCCAGTCGGCCGAACCGGAGGATGACGACGAGGAAGACGTCATCAAGCCGCTGCCCGAACGGCTCGTTACCGAGCTGACTGCGCACCGCACCCTGGCGCTCCGCGATGCCGTGGGCGCCAATCCCCAGGTCGCGTTCACCGCCTTGCTGCACAAGCTCGTGCGCGACACCTTCCAGCGGACGGCCACCTCCGGCGCCAGCCTGCAGGCGTCCGTCAATCACGTATTCTTCCGCGAACAGGGCAAGGATCTCGCCGAGACGGCCTATGCCAAGTCCGTCATCCAGCGGCATGAGGACTGGAAGGCTGACCTACCAGCCGATGAGGATGCGCTGTGGGACTGGCTCGCCGTGCTCGACGACGCCAGCCGCATGGCGCTGCTCGCGCATTGCGTCAGCTATGGGATCAACGCCCTCTATGAACGGCCCAATCCCTACAGCGGCAGCGGCGTGTCGCAGTCGGGTCTCGACCGGCGTATGGCAGAGGCCGATCGACTGGCCCGCGCCACCGGCCTCGACATGGTGGACGTCGGCTTCCGACCCACGGTCGAGAACTATCTCGGCCGCGTCACCAAGCCCCGCATTCTTGCGGCCGTCCGCGAAGGCGCGGGCGAACGCGCGGCCCAGCTCATCGACCACTTGAAGAAGGGCGACATGGCCAAGGAGGCCGAACGCCTGCTGGCCGACAGTGGCTGGCTACCGGAGCCGCTGCGCCTGATCGACCATGACGAGCCGACCACGTCCGATACCTCGAAAGGCGAGGCCGAGACGGCGCTCCCAGCCTTCCTTGCCGGTGAGGACGAGGACGAGGAAACCGCCGAAGACCCGGAAGCCGAGGCGCCAGCGATGATCGCCGCGGAATGACGCCAAACCCCGGCGGGCGGTCGAAGCCGCCCCGCCGTCTTCATTTTCAGCTTCAAGGCCCGGCGATCCGTCGTCGGGCCTTTTTTCATTTTCAGGGAGCTCCCACCTCCGACATTTATCTACCAGCCGGCCGTCAAATGGCGGTAGCCGGTTCCCCTCTCAGTGGGATTTCCGCTCATAGACGTGATTGAGGTTATCGGCTTGGTGCTGGAGGCTCCTCGCCACCGTTGCAGCCGCGGCCCGGTTCGGAAACGCCCCTGTTGTCATCCCGTTCAGGCTTACGCACCACCCATCGGGCTTCTCAATGACCGTATAACGCCGTCGCTCGCCACCGATATTGGCGGACTTACCCGTCAAATAGCCACTCATCATGAGCGTCGATCGCCTTGTTGGTTCGGTGTGTCGGGCTTCGTCCAAATCCCGAAGGCCGCTCCGATAACCGTCATCGCCATACGCCAGGATGATCGGCTGCTCTCTTTCGTCTTCATCGTTGCCCGCAAAAGTGCATTTCTGCTCATGGTTTCACCTCAACAAGAGGCCGCATCAAAGCTTCGAGCGCGTATGAATTCCATCCTGACGCAACCGGCCGCTCATAGTATTCTCATCAATTCGACCGGTGGACCTCGGCGCCATGCAACGCCATAGCGGGCCAAGCTCGTGCCCGGGCAGCTCAGACCCTCAAACATCTTCGCTTCACCATTAGGCGGGAAGTGCGGGGCAATGGCATCCCTTTAGATTGATGATCCGGCTGCTGTCTGATGCCGGACACCATCCCGCTTCCATTCGCAAACCTTGGTCCGATCCGTCTCCTGATCAATCAACCCGCAAGGGGTCGGCTTACGCGCGCGTGCCGCCCTCGGGGATTCGGAAAAGGTCCGAACGCCCGAGGGTGATTGCAGAGCCGGTCAGACACTTCGGGCGCCTGTCGCGCGGGGGATGGTCCCCCGCCTCCCAAGACAGGAGCCGGAACCATGTCCTATGCAGATGCCACCGCTTTCGCCGCAAGCCTAGCCACCACGCTAATGGTTTCGATCATCGTCTTCCAGGCCGGGGACGGCACTCACGGCGCCATGCCCGCCAACGAATTCGATGGCGACGAAGAAATGGTCAGGCTGGAACTTGATCCCTTCGGCTGAGGCGCGACAGCGCCTCACCCCGACGGCTCGGAGCGCAAGATCGCGTCCGGGCCTTCAGCGCTGCGCTACCGCTCATCGCCGGCAGCGGCACCGGCTCATGCCCCGGCAAGGGAGAGTGAGAGTGCGGACGGGTTTTCCGTGACGGGTTGGTTGTCGGAGAGAGAGCTCCCGGCGCCCGTCCTGGAGCATCCTGCGATGGCCCTTGCACCTCAAACCACCTTCGCCCCGATCGGCGACATCCTCGCGCATCAGATCCTGCCCCGGCTGCGCCTTGCCGCGAAGCTGCCGCTGCGCATCACCTGCATCGGCACGGCCCGCTATGTCGGCACCGACGAGGCCGACAGCTTCGACCGCAGCGTCTTTCTCGGCGACCGCCCGTCGCTGGAGAACGCCACCAGCTTCGCGGCCGTTTCGGTCAGGCGCGGCGGCATTGGCGTGAGACAAGATAAGACGCTGCGCTTTCATCCACGCTTCGCCGTCATCCAGGACAACGATCAGAATCTGGTTCTGGCCGGCGAAATCCGCGCCGGGATCATTCTCTGGCAACAGCCCGTCGCCAGCGACGGCGAGGCCCGCCGGATCGTGACCGAAGCCAGCCGCCTGCGCGGACTGGCTTTCGCCGCCTCCGGCCGGGGCGAGCAGCGTGCGGCCCGCAATCATCGCCACCAGGCCGGCCTGCTCGAAGCACGCCTGGTCGACCCCTTCTGGCGCGAGGCCGCCGCCGATCTGCTCCGGCTGCCACAGGCCGCCTGATCCCATCCCCCGATTTCCACCCATCCGACCCGGCGCTTCGCTTCGCCGGGTTCTCACCTATGGAGTTTTCCCATGCCGAAATTCGTAGTCAGCAAAGGCCACGACGCCTTCGTCTATTACGAAACCGTCCTAGAGGCCGACACGCCCGAAGAGGCGCGAAGTCTCGTCCGGAGCGTTCATTACGAAGGCGCATGGCTCCCCACCGGCTATGTGCAGGAGTTCGACGATTACGAGATCGACGAGCATAGCGGCGTTCGCCTCCTCGAAGACGGTGAAGCCGTAGAGGCCTTCCTGACCATCGGCGTCACCGCCCAGGAGCGCGACGCCTTGCTGGCGGGGCTGCGCCTCCTCCAGCTCGCCCTGGGGCGCGGCGATCTCGAACCTGCGCTCGAAAACATCGTCACCAATGACGGCGCGCATACCGGCCTCGATCCGACTCGTATCGACGCTCTGTGCGAACGCATCAACGTCTAGGTGGTGGCGATGTATGAGACCTACCTGCGCCTCGACATCCTGGTCTGGGACAGCGAGCGCGCCGTAATCCGCGCCGCGCGCTGCAAGCTGGCTTTATCGGCCCGGCGCGATCCCGCACTGCGGGGCGCGCGAAAGCGGTTCTATCGCGACATGCTGCGCCACCATGCCGATGCCCAGCGGCTTGTGGCGCAGTTCCGCCTCTGACGCTTCCGCACCGCGTCCATCCCTTGAACCTCGCCCGGCCATCGCGCCGGGCTTTCTCGTTTCAGGAGCCTGACATGGCCAACTACTTTACCCATTTCTCGTGCCTTCTTGACGTCGGCACGCCCGATAATGCCGCCCGAGCGCTCGACCTCTACAACAAGCTTTCGGAGGAAGGCGCTTCCGAAGAACCGCCGTCCGAGGGGTTTCTCCTATCGATCCAGCCGGAGCACGGGGGTGGCCGGCTCTGGATGCGCGATGACCAGACAGGCGATCCCGAGCGTCTGCTCCAGTTCGTGAAGATCTGCGCGACCGAGTTCCGCCTCAGTGGTCTCTGGGGCTTCCAATACGCTAACACCTGCTCGCGGCCGCGCCTCGACGGTTTCGGCGGCGGCGCTCATGTCCTCGACCTCGCCACCGGCGAGACGGTGGCATGGACCTACACCGATGGCTGGCTCGCCCAGGTTCTCGATGGAGGCGGCTCAGATGAGTAAGGTCATCGAAACCACGGTCTATCAGCTCGACGAGCTTGCTGACGCCGCCAAGGAGAAGGCCCGCGATTGGTATCGCGAAGGCGGCTTCGACTACGACTGGTATGATGCCGTTTACGAGGATTTCCAACAGATCGCGGAAATCCTCGGCCTTCGGCTGAAAACCCGCAGCATGCGGCTCAACGGCGTCGGCTCCTGGCAGAAGCCCTGCATCTGGTTTCGGGGGTTCTGGAGCCAGGGCGACGGCGCCTGCTTCGAGACCTTCTATTCCTACCGGAAAAACGCCCCGCGCCGCATCAGGGAACACGCGCCGCAAGACGCCGAACTGCACTGCATCGCCGATGCACTTCAGGCGGTCCAGCGGCGTAATTTCTACCAGCTTAGCGCCGAGGCGAACCATCGCGGTCACTACTACCACGAATACTGCATGACGATCTCGGTCGAGCGCGACAGTCCAACCTATCAGGATATGACGGCCGATGCGGAAGACACCGTGGCCGAGGCGCTGCGCGACCTAGCCCGTTGGCTCTATCGGCAGCTCGAACGCGAATACGAGTGTCTCGCCTCGGACGAGGCCGTCGACGAGGCGATCACCGCCAACGAATACACGTTCACGGCAACCGGCCGTCGCTTCGGCTGAACCCGGCAAGCGTCCTGCCATTCGGCAGGGCGCTTTTTGCATGCCAGCCACGGCCCACCTTTCGAGAGTCAGAGGAGGCCGGGACGGGTTTGAGCCTGTGCGGTCGAGAGAGAGCGCTGCGCGGCTCGATCCTGTCCTGCTCTCCCGAGGTCTCCTCCATGAACATGATTTCCGCATCTGCGGCGGCATCGGTCGCCGGGCCGCTTCCGCTTGTCCCCGACAGCCATGCCGCCACGTCCGTCTTTTCGGCGGCAGCTCTTCTTCTGCCCCACCTCGAGCGCGGCCAGCGCATCGACGCCGCCACGCTTCGCAGCGCGATGGAAACCGCCTTCGGCGCGTCCGATACCGCTGGCGCCTGGGACTGGAAAACCGCCTATGACGCCTGCGAGGCCGCGATCGTCCTGTTCCTGCGCAAGTACGGAAAGGCGCTTTTCCGTAAAGCCGGTTCGCCAGCCGATAGCCTGCCGCTGCTGACACGGATCGCCGGGCTGCTGCCGACCCATACACGCCGCTCGGAGGAGGCGCAGACCTTCCAGCAGATGGCATGACCATTCTTGGCGCTCCAGCCGACGTGGGACAGGATCGCCGTAGAGTGATCGCGGTCCGCACTCTTCTTCGGTCCGCAGCCCGAGGAGATGACATGGAAGACTACAACGCCTTTGTCGGTTTGGACGTGCACAAGGACAGCATATCGGTCGCGATTGCGGATGCCGGTCGGGACGGCGAGATCCGGATGTATGGGACGATTCCCAACACGCCCGATGCTGTTTCGCGCCTGATGCGCAAACTGGTTCAGCGCCACGGCAAGATCGAGGTGACCTACGAAGCAGGTCCCTGCGGCTATGGGATTTACCGGCAGCTTGCAGAGATGGGGATTGTCTGCCGGATCGTGGCGCCAAGCCATACGCCAAAGCGGCCGGGTGAACGGGTGAAGAACGACACGCGGGACGCGCTGATGCTGGCGCGGCTGCTTCGTGCAGGCGAACTTACCTTTGTGTGGGTGCCCGACGCCACCCATGAGGCGATGCGCGATCTGGTTCGGGCGCGCCAGGTTGCTTCGCAGGATGTCCGGGCAGCTCGTGCGCTGATCCAGATGTTTCTGCTCAAGCACGGACTGCGGTGCAAGTCGAAGGCATGGTGCCTGCGTTATCGGAAGTGGCTGACATCCCTGCCGCTTGAGCATGCTGCCCAGAAATTCGCGCTGCAGAGCTATATCAATCGCCTGGATCAGGCCGAGGCCCGAAAAGCCGAGATCGAAGGCCAGATGGTCCATCTCATTCCGGGCTGGACGCTCGCCCCGGTGGTGCACGCATTGCAGGTGTTCAAGGGGATCGGGATGGTCATCGCCGCAACCCTCGCCGCGGAGATCGGTGACTTTTCCCGGTTTGCCAGTCCGCGCCAGCTGATGGCGTATCTCGGCCTGGTCCCCAGCGAATACTCCAGCGGCGGCAAGCAGCGACCCGGCGGCATCACGAAAGCGGGCAACAAGATCGCGAGGGTGATGCTGGTCGAGGCCGCGTGGTCCTACAAATGGCCCCCCAAGGTCGGCGTGCTGCTCATGCTGAAACGGGAAAACTACAGCCAGGCGCTGAAGGACATCGGGTGGAAAGCCCAGGTGCGACTGAACCAGCGCTTTCGGCGCCTCGAGGGCAGAGGCAAGCGCAGCACCGTTGCCGCGGCTGCGGTTGCCCGCGAACTGGTCGGCTTCATCTGGGCGACAGCGATCAGCGCCATGCCGAAGGCCGCCTGACTCCGCACGTGCGAATGTTGGCAGTGGCCAGGGCATCTGACGCGGGACGAGGCAAACCGTCGGTCGAGAATTGAGATCCGGAACTGTCCGGACATCTGACAGCAGAATGAACGAACGCCTCTGACGCTTACCATAATGGGGTTTCGATCCCCGCATCGGAGTTTGAGCAACCGTCGAATAAGTCGGGTGCCCTGACCTCTGCCAATATCGCAAGGAGAACGAACATGACGAACGGCATTCAAGCCGCGCGGCGGGAAACGCATGCCTATCCTCTTGACGAATGGTCATCGGAATTCTCCACCCCGATCCCACTGGGGCTGGCAGCGGCGACCGCCGCCGCCATCACGCCCGCCGACCGGGTTCTGGAACCCTCGGCCGGGACCGGACTGCTCGCCATCCTGGCCGAGATCGCCGGCGGCGCCCTCGTCCTCAACGAGCTGGCCGAGATGCGCGCCGGTCTACTTTCCTCCCTCTTTCCCGCCTTGTCCGTCACGCGTTTCGACGCGGCGCAGATCGACGATCACCTCGATCCTGCCCTGGTCCCGTCCGTGGTGCTGATGAACCCGCCGTTCTCGGCGCTGGCGAATGTCCAGGGCCGCGTCGCCGATGCCGCCTTCCGCCACGTCGCTTCGGCGCTTGCGCGCCTTGCGCCCGGCGGGCGGCTGGTGACGATCACCGGCGCGAGCTTCGCCCCCGATAATCCTGCCTGGACCCCGGCCTTCGTCCGGCTGCAGGAGCGCGGTCGCGTGGTCTTCTCTGCCGCAGTCGATGGTTCTGTCTATGCCAAGCATGGCACGACGATCGATACCCGGATCACCGTCATCGACAAGCTGCCCGCCGACGATCCGGCAGTCTTCCCAACCTCTCCCGGCGCCGCACCGGATGCCGCCACCCTGATGGCCTGGATCGGCGCGAGCCTGCCCGCGCGGCAGCCTGTCGATCCTTCAGTCGTTGTTCCGGTTGCCGCAGCGCCTGCGCCTCGCACCGTGCGCGGCTATATCGCCGCCACCGCGAAAGCCGCCCGCCCGGCGCCGCAGACCGAACCGGAAGCCGCACCGCTCGACTATGAGATCGTCGATTGGCAGCCGGCCGAGGGCGGCCACATCACCGACGCCATCTATGAGGAATACGGGCTTCAGGTCATCCGTATTCCCGGCGCCCAGCCTCATCCAACCCAGCTCGTCCAGTCGGCGGCGATGGCGAGCGTCGCCCCGCCGAAGCCCAGCTACCGGCCGCATCTGCCAAAGACCATTCTCGGTCTTCTGTCCGACGCGCAGCTTGAGACCGTCATCTATGCCGGCCAGGCCCATGCCGACCATCTCGCCGGGGCCTGGACCGTCGACGAGACCTGCGATGTGGTCAGCGCGGCGGCCGAGGACGCCAAGAACGCCGTCCGCTTCCGGCAAGGCTTCTTCGTCGGTGACGGCACCGGCGTCGGCAAGGGGCGGGAATCCGCCGCCATCATCCTCGACAACTGGATGCAGGGCCGCCGCAAGGCCGTCTGGATCTCCAAATCCGACAAATTGCTGGAAGACGCACAGCGTGACTGGTCGGCGCTCGGCATGGAGCGCCTCCTGGTTACGCCGCTGTCGCGCTTCCCGCAGGGCAAGCCCGTGACGCTGCCCGAAGGCATCCTTTTCACGACCTATGCCACGCTACGCTCAGACGACCGCGGCGATAGGGTTTCACGCGTCAAACAGATCGTCGAATGGTTGGGCGAGGATTTCGATGGAGTGATCGTCTTCGACGAGGCGCATTCGATGCAGAACGCCGCAGGCGGCAAGGGAGAACGGGGCGATGTCGCTGCCAGCCAGCAGGGCCGAGCCGGGCTTCGCCTCCAGCACGCCCTGCCGGATGCCCGCATCGTCTATGTCTCCGCGACCGGCGCCACTACGGTCCACAACCTCGCCTATGCCCAGCGCCTTGGCCTTTGGGGCGGCGAGGATTTCCCCTTCGCCACGCGGGCCGAATTCGTCGAGGCTATCGAGGGCGGCGGCGTCGCGGCGATGGAGGTTCTGGCCCGGGACATGCGCGCCCTCGGCCTCTACACCGCCCGGTCGCTGTCCTTCGCCGGCGTCGAATACGAGCTGGTCGAGCATGAGCTGACCCCCGAACAGACCCGCATCTACGATGCCTATGCCGGGGCCTTCGCCATCATTCACAACAATCTGGATGCTGCGATGGAAGCGGCCAATATTACCGGCAGCACGGGCACCCTGAATCGGCAGGCGAAATCCGCCGCGCGCTCGGCCTTCGAGTCGGCCAAGCAGCGGTTTTTCGGCCACCTCCTGACCAGCATGAAAACCCCGACGCTGCTCCGCTCCATCGCATCCGATCTGGAGGCGGGCCATTCGGCCGTGATCCAGATCGTCTCGACCGGCGAGGCGCTTATGGAACGCCGGCTGGCCGAGCTGCCGACCGAGGAATGGAACGACGTCCGCGTGGACATCACCCCGAGGGAATATGTCCTGGACTACCTTGCCCATTCCTTCCCGGTGCAGCTCTACGAGCCGTTCACCGACTCGGAGGGCAATATGTCGTCGCGGCCCGTCATGCGCGACGGCCAGCCCGTCGAAAGCCGCGAAGCGGTCGCCCGCCGCGACGAGCTGATCGCAAAGCTCGCCAGCCTGCCGCCGGTCCCCGGTGCGCTGGACCAGCTCATTCAGCATTTCGGCACCGATACCGTGGCTGAAGTGACGGGCCGGTCGCGGCGCATCATCCGCAAGGCTGGCAAGGGCGTCACTGTTGATCGCCTTGTCGTCGAGAACCGCGCAGCTTCGGCCAACCTGGCCGAAACCCAGGCGTTCATGGACGACGGCAAGCAGGTTCTGGTGTTCTCCGACGCCGGCGGCACCGGCCGCAGCTATCATGCCGAACTGTCGGCACGGAACACG
This sequence comes from Paracoccus sp. TRP, assembly GCF_000185925.1. Lineage (NCBI taxonomy): Bacteria > Pseudomonadati > Pseudomonadota > Alphaproteobacteria > Rhodobacterales > Paracoccaceae > Paracoccus > Paracoccus sp. TRP. The sequence goes on from NZ_AEPN01000040.1 coordinate 24,867, forward strand.
AGGCTGCGCGTCCATTACCTGCTCGAAGCCGGATGGAAGGCCGATACTGCGATCCAGGGGCTTGGCCGAACGCACCGGACCAACCAGAAGCAAGCCCCCCTGTTCCGGCCGATCACCACGAACGTCAAAGCCGAAAAGCGCTTCCTCTCGACCATCGCCCGCCGTCTCGACACCCTGGGCGCGATCACGCGCGGCCAGCGCCAGACCGGCGGTCAGGGCCTGTTTCGGCCCGAGGACAATCTGGAATCGCATTACGCCCGCGACGCGCTGCGCCAGCTCTACCTGCTGCTGGTCAGCGGCAAGGTCGAGGGATGCTCGCTCGACCGCTTTGAGAGCGCCACCGGCTTGAAACTGATGGACTCCAACGGCATCAAGGATGACCTCCCAGCCATCACGACCTTCCTGAACCGGCTGCTGGCCTTGACGATTGAGCTTCAGGGCGTGCTGTTTACCGCCTTCGAGCAACTTCTGACGGCGCGCATCGAGGGCGCCATCGCGTCGGGCACCTATGACGCCGGGCTGGAGACGCTGCGAGCGGAGAGCTTTTTCGTCACCGACCGCCAGACGATCTATACGCACCCGCGCACCGGCGCCCAGACCCGCCTGCTGACCATCACCGAGCGCAAGCGCAACCATCCGGTCACGCTGGCGGAGGCCATAGGCAACCTGGACGATCCGCGCGCGGTCCTGTTGGTCAACGAGCGGTCGGGCCGCGCCGCCGTGCAGGTTCCGACCACCAGCGTCATGCTGGACGATGGCGAGATCGAGCGCCGTGTCCGGCTGATCCGGCCGATGGAAGCGCACAACATCCCGGTCAAGACCATGCCCGAGACCCATTGGGTCGAAGCCGACCGGGACGCCTTCGCCTCTGCCTGGAATGCCGAAATTGCCGAGGTGCCGGAGTTTTCCAACAGCACCCTGCATATGGTGACAGGTCTCCTGTTGCCTATCTGGAAGCGGTTGCCGAACGAATCCACCCGCGTCTATCGGCTCCAGACCGATGCTGGCGAGCGGATCATCGGCCGCCGCGTTTCGCCTGCCTGGGTCGCCCACGCGACCGCGACCGGCGTCACGTCGATCACGCCGGAGGATGCCTTCACCGCCCTTATGGACGGAAAGACGATCCTCGATCTCGCCGAGGGCCTTCAGCTTCGCCGGGTCCGCGTCATGGGCGCGCTGCGCATCGAACTCACCGGCTTCACCGACACGATGCGCCAGCGCCTCACGGCCTATGGCCTCTATCACGAGATCATCTCGTGGAAGCTGCGCTTCTTCGTGCCGGTGGATGCTCAGGGGCCGGTAATCATCGGCAAGCTCTTCGACCGCTGGCCGGTCGAACGCATCGGCGAACGGGAGGCCGCATAAATGGCTTCGCGTCACGCCTCAGAACTGGCGCATCGCCTCGGCCGCGAGGCCGAGGCGGTCTGCCGCGAATACCTGTCCTCCGGTCGGAGGGCAGGCAATTACTGGCAGGTCGGGGACGCGCAGAACAGCCCCGGCCGCTCCCTCTATGTCCGGCTCAGGGACACCCCCAAAGGTCCGGCCGGGAAATGGACCGAACATGTTGCGGCGAA
>NZ_AEPN01000039.1:0-29312 GCF_000185925.1 Paracoccus sp. TRP
ATAACTAACTGAAAAATATAGGGGAAATTGGTGTCTTTGCCGCGGCCGGAACCGGCCGGGCGGTGCCGGACTGACAGAAACCCTGGGGGTGTTCAGGGAATCGCGTCGATGATTCCCCGGCAGGTCCAGCCGACCCTCGCAGAATCGCCATGGAATCACCCCGTGAAAGGGAATCAAAAAGCAAAGCCCCACCTCTCGGAATATCGAAAGGCGGGGCGTTGGTCCGTTTGTGTGGACAGGTCAGTCGCGGTGAAAGTCCGGTTTGCGCTTTTCAAGAAAGGCGCGCATGCCCTCTTTCTGATCGGAAGTGCCGAACAGGCGATGGAACAGGCGCCGCTCCCACGCGACACCTTCGCCAAGCGACAGTTCCTCGGCCCGCATCACCGCCTCGCGCGCCAGCCTGGTCGCTGGACGGGAATAACCGGCGACCTGGGCGGCCGCCGCCATCGCCTCGGGCAGCACCTGATCGTCAGGGACCACCCGCGCAACCAGCCCGGCACGCAGGGCCTCGGCCGCATCCATCAGCCGCCCGGTCAGGTGCAGGTCCATCGACAATGACCGCCCGATCAGCTTGGTCATGCGCTGCGTGCCGCCCATGCCGGCGATGACACCCAGCTTGACCTCGGGCTGACCGAATTTGGCGCCCTCTCCGGCAATGGCGAAATCGCACATCATCATCAACTCGCAGCCGCCGCCCAGGGCATAGCCATTCACCGCCGCGATCTTGGGCGTGCGCAAGGCAGCAAAGCGGTCCCAGGTCGAAAAGAAATCCGCCTCGACCATCTCTTCGGCGGTCTTGCCGGCCATTTCCGAGATATCGGCCCCTGCCGCAAAGGCGCGTTCCGAGCCGGTGATGACGATGGCACCCACGCCCCTGTCAGTATCAAGCGCCTGTGCGGCCTCGGTCAGTTCCTCGGCCAGAGCCGAGTTCAGCGCATTCAGCGCCTCGGGCCGGTTCAGGCGGATCAGCGCCACGCGCCCCTCTCGGGTCAGCTCGATCAGCTTTGCCATATTCCCACCTCTGCTACAGGTTACGGGCGATGACGAGGCGCTGGACCTCGCTCGTCCCTTCATAGATCTGGGTCACGCGCACGTCGCGATAGATGCGCTCGACCGGATAGTCGGACAGATAGCCATAACCGCCATGGATCTGGATCGCCGCCGAGCAGACCTTTTCCGCCATTTCCGAGGCGAAAAGCTTGGCCATGCTGGCTTCGGTCAGGCAGGGCTTGCCCGCCTCGCGCAGCTTGGCCGCACGCAGCACCATCAGCCGGGCCGCCTCGATCTGGGTCGCCATATCGGCCAGCCGAAAAGCGATCGCCTGATGCTCGATGATCGGCCGGCCAAAGGTGATGCGTTCGCGCGCATAGGCCAGCGCCGCCTCATATGCGCCGCGCGCCATTCCGACCGCCTGAGCGGCGATGCCGATGCGCCCGCCTTCCAGGTTCGACAGTGCGATGCGGTAGCCCTCGCCCTCTTCGCCCAGACGATTCTCGGCCGGTACGCGCATATCGGTAAAGGACAGCGCGCAGGTATCCGAGGAATGCTGGCCCAGCTTATGCTCGACCGAGACCACCTCGTAGCCCGGCGTGTCGGTCGGCACGATAAAGGCCGAGATCCCCTTTTTGCCCGCCGCCGGATCGGTGACGGCAAAGACGATCACCACATTGCCGTTCTTGCCCGAGGTGATGAACTGCTTGGCCCCGTCAATGACGTAATGATCGCCTTCGCGCCGCGCCCTGGTGCGCAGGTTAGAGGCGTCCGACCCGGCATGAGGCTCGGTCAGGGCAAAGCCGCCGATCCACTCGCCACTGGCCATCCGGGGCAGAAAGCGCGCCTTTTGATCATCCGTGCCAAAGCGCAGGATCGGCACGCAGCCAACCGAGCTATGCACTGACATGATGGTCGAGCATGCCCCGTCCGCCGCTGCAATCTCTTCCAGCGCAAGGGCATAGGCGACCATGCCGGTTTCCGAGCCGCCATGCGCCTCGGGCACCAGCATCCCCAGAAAGCCCAGCTCGCCCATCTCGGTCAGTTCGGCGCGCGGAAAGGCATGCTCACGGTCGCGCCGCGCCGCGCCGGGGGCCAGCCGCTCTTGCGCGAATTGCCGGGCAGCGTCGCGGATCTGTTCCTGTTCCTCGGTCAGCATCATTGCATCCTTTCGATCGCGACCGCCGTCGCTTCACCGCCGCCGATACAAAGCGAGGCGATACCGCGCGCCAGCCCGTGCGTTTCCAGCGCCGCGAGCAGCGTGACCAGCACCCGCGCGCCCGAAGCCCCGATCGGATGGCCCAGCGCGCAGGCTCCGCCATGCACGTTCACCTTGTCATGGGGCAGATCCAGGTCGCGCATCGCCGCCATGGCAACCACGGCAAAAGCCTCATTGATCTCGAAAAGATCGTAATCACCAGGCGCGGTCCCGGTCCGCTCGGCCAGCCGGCGGATTGCACCGATCGGCGCGGTCGGGAACAGGTTCGGCTTGCCGGCAAAGGTCGCGTGCCCAAGGATGCGGGCGCGCGGTGTCAGGCCACGCCGCCCGGCCTCCGAGGCGCGCATCAGCACCAGCGCCGCCGCCCCGTCCGAGATTGACGAGCTGTTCGCCGCCGTCACCGTCCCCCCATTGCGAAAGGCGGGCTTCAGCGTGGGGATCTTGTCAAGCCGCGCCTTGCCCGGCTGTTCATCCGTATCGACCACGGTTTCGCCGCTGCGGGTCCTGACCGTGACCGGCGCGATCTCGGCCCGGAAATGCCCGGCAGAGATTGCCTGCTGCGCCCGCCTCAGCGAGCTGATGGCGAATTCGTCCTGCGCCTCACGCGTGAACTGATAAGCCTCGGCACAATCCTCGGCAAAGGTGCCCATCAGGCGGCCTTTGTCGTAGGCGTCCTCAAGACCGTCCAGAAACATATGGTCCATGACCTGGCCATGGCCCATGCGATAGCCCGAGCGGGCCTTGGGCAGCAGGTAGGGCGCGTTCGACATGCTCTCCATCCCGCCCGCAACCACGACATCGGCCGATCCGGCAAGGATCAGGTCATGGGCCAGCATTGCCGCTTTCATGCCCGAGCCGCACATCTTGTTCACGGTCGTCGCGCCCGCGCCCAGGGGCAGACCCGCGCCGAGTGCCGCTTGCCGGGCCGGGGCCTGACCCTGACCGGCAGGCAGCACACAGCCCATGATGATCTCATCCACCGCCTGCGGGTCCAGCCCGCCCAGCGCCGCCCTGATCGCGGTCGCGCCCAGCGACGCCGCCTCGACCGAGGCGAAATCGCCCTGAAACCCGCCCATTGGCGTGCGGGCCAGACCAACGATGACAATCGGATCGGTGCTCATGATGTCTCTCCCTTATTTCGGCGCCATGCGCAGCGCGCCATCCAGCCGGATGACCTCGCCGTTCAGCATCTGGTTTTCGACGATATGGCGCACCAGCGCCGCATATTCGGCCGGATTGCCCAGGCGCGGCGGGAAAGGCACCGTACCGCCCAGACTGTCCTGCACCTCCTGCGGCAGACCGGACATCATCGGGGTGGCAAAGATTCCCGGCGCGATGGTCACGACCCGGATACCATGCCGCGCCAGTTCCCGTGCCGCCGGCAGGGTCAGCGCAGCGACCCCGCCTTTCGAGGCCGCATAGGCTGCCTGCCCGATCTGCCCGTCAAATGCGGCAATCGAGGCGGTGTTGACGATCACGCCGCGCTCACCCCCCTCGCCCGGCGCATTCTTCGCCATGGCACCGGCGGCCAGCCGCAGGATGTTGAAGGTACCGATCAGGTTGATCTGGATCGCACGGGCAAAGCTATCAAGCGCATGCGGACCCTCGCGCCCGACGATCTTTTCACCCGGCGCGATACCAGCGCAGTTCACCGCAACGTCCACACGGCCAAAAGCCGCAAGCGCCGCCGCCAGCGCGGCCTCGCCGTCCGGGGCGCTGGTCACGTCGGTGCGCACAAACCGCACGGCCTCGCCCAGCTCTGCCGCCATGGCTGCGCCCGCCTCGGCGTTCACGTCCAGAAGCACGGCCCGCGCGCGCGCCGCAACGGCCATACGGGCCACCGCCGCGCCCAGACCCGAGCCCGCGCCGGTGATCAGAAATACCTTGTTCTCGATCTGCATGATGCGTCCTTAATTCCGGGCCAGTTTCTCGACTTCAGCCTTGCGCAGGATAAAGCGCTGGATCTTGCCGCTTGGCGTCTTGGGCAGATCCTCGACGAAATCAATCATCCGGGGATAGGCATGGGCCGACAAGCGTTTCTTGACATGCTGCGCCAGCTCTTCGCTCAGGGCATCGGACCCCTCGACGCCCTTGGCCAGAACAACAAACGCCTTGACCAGTTCGGTTCGTTCGGGGTCGGGCACGCCGACGACCGCCGCTTCGACCACCGCCGGATGTTCGATCAGCGCGCTTTCAACATCGAAAGGCCCGATGCGATAGCCCGAAGAGGTGATGACATCGTCCGAGCGTCCGATAAAGCTGATCGACCCGTCCGGTTCGAACTCGACGGAATCGCCGGTGCGGTAATATCCGCCGGCAAGGGCGGGCGTCGCCTGGTTCAGATAGCCCGAGAACCACATCAGGGGCGAACGCTTCATGTCGATCGCCAGCACGCCCGGCTGGTTCGGGCCAAGCTCGTTGCCCTCGTCATCCAGCACCACCACACGATAGCCCGGCATCGCCAGCCCGGCCGAACCGGGGCGCACGGGATGATCCAGCCCGTGATGGTTGTTCACGCACATGCCCATTTCGGTCTGGCCGTAATGGTCGTGGATCGGCACCGACAGATGTTCGGCAAACCAGCGGATGATTTCGGGGTTCAGCGGCTCGCCGGCCGAACTCACGACCCGCAGCTGGCCCTTGATCTCTGCCGCAGCCTCTGGCCCCGCCGCGGTCAGCAGCCGATAGGCTGTCGGCGACCCGGCAAGGCTTGTCACGCCCATGCGCCGGATGATGCGACAGGTGGTCTCGGCGGTGAAACCGCCCTCGTAAAAGATCGTCGGCTGACCCAAAAGCAGCGGCCCGGTCAGCGCATAGTAAAGCCCGTAAGCCCAGCCCGGATCGGCGATGTTCCAGAAAACATCCTCTTCGCGCAGATCGACCGCATCGCGCATATAGGCGCCAAAGGCCAGCAGAGCCCGCAACGGCACCGGCACCCCTTTCGGCAGGCCGGTGGTGCCCGAGGTGGACATCATCATGAACAGATCCTCGCCGCGCCGCATCACCGGCTCGAACCCGGCCGAGGCTGTGCTCAGCGCATCGCGGAAATCAATGTCCTCGGGGGCCAGCTTTTCTTCATCTGCGCGAACCGTGGCGACCAGGGGGCAATCCTCGACCTCATCCAGCTTGGGCCGTTGGGCGGTATTCGTCACCACCAGCTTGGCGCCGCTGGTCTTTAGCCGATGCTCGATTGCCTTGGGACCAAAGGCGGTGAACAGCGGCTGATACACCGCACCCAGACGCCAGGCGCCCAGAACCACAGCAACCAGATCGACGGTGCGCGGCAACAGCCCCGCCACCACATCGCCCGGCCGGATACCCTTGTCCGAGAACAGGTTCGCCACCCGCGCCGACATGTCGCGCAGTTCTTCAAAGGTGTATTCGGTCAGCGTCTCATCCGCCGACAGGCAGCGCAGCGCCACCCGATTCACGCCACAATGCCGGTCGCAGCATTCGACACAGGCATTCAGCCCGGTCTCAAGATCGCCACGCAGCCCGGCCATGGCATCTTCGATCCGGAACCGCGCCACAGCATCATGATAACCGGGACGCGCCCGGGTCAGGGTCGTCGCAGACATATCTCTCCTCCTCTAACTCTCCGCCGGTGGCGGCTCTCCTGAGTCTGGCGTCAGCTTAGCGTCAGGCGCATTGCAAACAATGACATTAGCGGCCAGAATAGGTGATCGGTTTTGCAATATGGTGACATGGAACGGCGCAGGATCACCCCGGGTTTTGTCGAGGACGCGCTGGACTGTCTGCGCCGCCGCGGGCTTGACCCGCAGCCCCTGCTTGCGCGCGCAGGGATCGGGACTGCGGGCGAGCCGGTCTCGAACCTGCAATACGGCAAGCTGTGGCTCGCTATCGCCGATCTGATCCAGGACGAGTTCTTTGACGAGGCCGCCCGCCCGATGCGCCCCGGCAGCTTCCAGCTGCTGTGCCAGGCGGTGCTGCACGCCGAAACGCTTGAGCACGCGCTACGCCGGGCGCTGAAATTCCTCGCCGTCGTGCTTGACGACCCGGTCGGAGAGCTGCGCTTGCGCGAAGGCCAGGCCGAGATCCTGCTCAATGACAGCGGCCCGCCGCGCCGCGCCTTTGCCTATCGCACCTATTGGCTGATCCTGCTGGGGGTAATGTGCTGGCTGATCGGTCGCCGCATCCCGCTGATGCAGGTCGATTTCGCCTGCCCTGCACCCGAGAACCGCCGCGACTATCACCAGTTCTTCGGCGCTCCGGTTCATTTTGACCGGCCCGTCAGCCGGCTGACCTTTGCGGCAAGCTACCTGTCGCTGCCGACGATCCGCAGCGAAAAGGCGCTGGCGGGCTTTCTGCGCGGCGCGCCGGCAAATATCCTTTTGCGTTATCGCCACGATCAGGGGTTGTCGGCACGCATCCGGGCAAGGCTGCGTGCGCTTGCCCCCGGGGACTGGCCGGATTTTGACACGCTCGCCGCCGATCTGCGCCTGTCGCCCGCGACCCTGCGCCGAAGGCTGCGGCGCGAGGGTCAGGGTTATGCCACCATCCGGGCCGAGATCCGCCTGATGCGCGCCCGGGAATTTCTGCGCGACACTGACCTGAGCGTGGCCGAGATCGCTGCCCGGCTGGGTTATGGCGAACCCAGCGCCTTTCATCGCGCCTTTCTCAAGATCGCTGGAACGACACCCGCCGCCTTTCGCCGTGACGCGCTCAGCCAGCCAGCATCCACAGCCGGAACCGCCGCCCGCCTGTGATCTCGCGCGCAAGACCCAGGGATTTCATGCGCGCCAGCATCCGCTCGGCTGTGTCACGGCTGATCCCGGCGCTATCCTCAAGCATCGCCGCGCTCAGCAGCGGATGCGCGGCCAGCGCCCGGATCACCCGGGCCGGATTGTCGCCCTTGACCCCTGCCATCGCCGCCAGTGCCCGGGCCTGCCATTCGATGACCCGCGCCAGCTCATGGCGGGCGTCCTCGATCCCCGCAGTGACCGCCGCCAGATGCCGCGCCATCCGCTCGGCCGGGGTGCCGCCGTCGATCCAGACCCCGCGCCCATGACGGCCAAGCGGGACAAAGCGCAACCCCTCGCACCCCTCGGCCATATCCCGCGCCGTCCATGTCGCGGGCTCGGCCAGCACCTCGGGCGCGGAAAGATCGCAAAGACGCCACAGCACCCGCAGTGCAGGGGCCCGCGCCACCGGCGTCAGATCGGCCAGTTCACCGGCCAGTGTGCGGAACTCTGCGGCGGCAGCATCGAAGTCATGACCTGTGGGACGCGCCGCCAGCAGGTCATCCAGCCCCGAGACCTCGGCCCGGTGCAGCCCGAGAAATGCGCGCAGGTCGCGCGGATCCCCCTGCCCTTCCAGCCGCCGGATGCTCCAGCGCGCCAGCCGCATCGCCTCCAGATCGGCGCCGGCCCGCGCCTCCATCAGATCGCGCCCGATCTCTTCCCGCCGTAGCGGAGAGCCCTGCGCCCATAGCATCGCCTCGGCTTCGATCAGCGCCAAACGCCGATTGGCCCCGGCCCGCAACTCAGGCTCCATCGCCATCAGCATGCCTTCCAGCCGCCCCAGAGCAAAGGCTGCGCGGGCCAGATCCGCCGCCAGAGCACTCTCGGCAGAAAACCAAGCCCCGACATCAAAAAGCTCGTGCAAAGGTGGTTTTTCGTGATAATCTGTGTCCGAAGCGGATGGCATGTTTTCTGACCTGCAAAAGCTCTTATCCGCAGAATATCCCCATTTTGCGGATCACTGGAAGAGGGCTGTTTTACCCCCTTCCGATACCTCTGTCCGCCCCGTTCTGCGCTCCCTTCCCCAGGGCGAAACCTTCCCCGTGGGGAAGGTCAGTCAAGCCCCTCAAGCAGCGATCTCACCGCCGCCTCAAGCTTGCGCCGGTCCACCGCCGAAAAGTCGCGTGGCAGGCGGATCTCCAGCCGCCCGTTCGAGGCGGTGCACTTCGCGCTGCCCTGTGGACGCTGGATTTGAAAGCTGATGCGCGCCTTGCCCGACGGAGTGGCCGCGGTGGCGCTGCGCGGCTTTGCCGCAGCAGTTTCGCTGTCATCCCCCTGCCCCGCATAGCGGCGCAAAACGTCGAGTTCATCCTTGATCGAGCGCGTATCCCAGCCCTTCAGTTCGGCCCGGATTGCCGCTGCTGTGCCCGGCACTTCGTCCAGCCGCTGCGCTAATGCCAACCCCAAAGCGCGGGGGATTTCGGGTGCATACATCAGCGTTTCGCCAAGCGCCTCGATCAGGCGGATAAAGCTGCGGATATAGCTGCGCTTTTGATAGCCTGCCGATTTGAACAGGATCGCAACAGCCTTCTCGGGGTCATGTTCCTCGGTCTGCGGGTCCATGGCATAATGCAGCGCAAGCTGGGCCATCTCGGCAAAAGAGATGTCCTTGCGCACCATGTTTTCATCAACCATGCGCCGGTAAAGCTGCTCAAGCTCATCGCCGCGTGCGGCGATTCCGGCCGGAATCCGACCCCATTTCTCGGTATCGCCCGTCTCCTCCAGCAACAGCCGATAGGCCGACAGCCGCCGCCAACCCTGGATCAGCTCGTAGCGGCCACCCTCGGCCGGCTCGACCCTGATCGGGTTTGAAAGCCCGATATCACGGATAGATTCCACCAATTCGGGCAGCTCATAATCCGGTCCCGGCGCGCGGTCCCGGATCAGTTTCCGGGTATCAATCGCGTCCAGCGGGATCATATCGGTGATCAAACCGGCGCGTTTCAGCCGCACATGTTCCTGTGCCAAAGCATCGTTTTCGGCGCGGATCTGAGCCTCCAGACGGGCGCGATCTCTACTGGATTCAACGGTTTCCGCGATTGCGGTGGCCATTGGCCCCCGGCGCTGTTCACGCTCCTCCTTCCCCGCGGGGAAGGTTTCGGGCGTGGCCTCGGCCGGCTCTTCCGGCATTTCGATTTCGAACATGCGACGTTTGCGGCTCATGCCTCACCCTCCAGCTTGTCCCAGGCGGCAACGAGACGGGATTTGAATTCCTCATAAGCCTGATCAAAGGTCGCCCGCGCCCGCCGCCAGGTTCCGCGCGTCATCTCACGATAATCAATCTCGTAGATCGAGGACAGGAAACGGCCGGACTGCTCGACCGCGCGCGTCAGTTCGATCGGATGCTCTGCCATATGCTCGCCGAACACCTGCTTGAACGCGCCATACATCGCCTGATGCAGTTCATTCGACGGCTCGAACCGCGTCATCAGGAACCGGATATCGGCAAAGGCTTTCGGCAACCGGATCTTCCCCGTGGGGAAGTTTTCGAAACCATGCGACAGATCCTCCAGCGCCTCGGATAGCTGTCCGATAAAGCTGGTGGTCGAGTCATACTCCCAATAGCCCGGCCCCGAGGGGATATAAAGCATGTCGGCAGCAAAGACCGCGTTCATTGACTGATAGCCAATCGCCGGCGGACAATCGAAAAGAATAAGGTCGTAAGCATCATCCGCGAGACTGTCGAGAAAGCGCGACACCGCACCAAAGAACGTCCATTCCGGATTAAGGTGCCGATACTGGGCGCTGGCGAACTCGACAAAGGCGGCGTTGGCGCAGCTTGGCACGATATCAATAGTGGACCATGCGGTCGGCTTGATAAAGTCCGCCGGGCGCAGCATCCCCAGCCCCATGTCACGAATCGAGGCGGGCAGCTTGCGTTGCGGCAGCGCCGTTCCCGACTCAGCCCCGCGAGCCACCGCATTCATACGGTCGGTTTCACGCTCAAGGTCACGGGCCATGATGCCCCAGACGGTGTGATCCTCGCCGACATCCGTCAGACCCATCGAATGGCTCAGCGTTGCCTGCGGGTCGAAATCGACCACCAGAACCCGATAGCCGTCCAGCGCGGCAGCGTGAGCAAAGTGCAGCGCCACGGTCGATTTGCCGGCGCCACCCTTAAAGTTGGCAATCGCCGCCCGAAAGGCGCGCTTGCCCTGCGGCCGCCAGGGCATCAGCGATTTGCGGTTGATGCGGATGCGGCGGCGCAGTTCGTTCACCTCGTCAAGCGAGAACCAGCGCTGGCGACCATCCTCCTCAACTTCCCCGAGGGGAAGGTGCGGCTCGGCGGCAAGCTTGCCGCGAAAGGTCGACTGGTTGATGCGAAAGATCAGCTCGGCCACCTCCCAGCTGGAAAAGCGGCGCAGCGTCTTTTCATTGGCCGGGCTGAAGGTCTGGCGCCGGATCCAGCCCTGCATCTTCAAGGATTGTGCCTGCAGCCTGGCGAGGTCTTCGTGCGTATACATGGGATGCCTGTATTTATAGGACGCAGATTTTCTTCTGTTTCGCTTTTACGCCGGATTTGCACTTTTGGCAAAAACAGTTTTGATTGATAAGGCAAGAAGGCGGAAATGCGGGAATTTTCAGGCCCCGCCTGCGAATCGCCAACCGAATCGGAGGCCCGTCCGGAGGCAACGCAAACGCCGGAAATGGGGGACGTCAGATCGGCAGAGCGGCCTGAATAGGGGACAATATCGCGCCATTCGGTGACTCCCTGGATGTCCCTCAATACCAATGATACCGATTTTTCCTTTCGGAATTGGGACGGGAAACCGCCCTGACGGCAAGACGCTTGACAGAATCGGAAATCAGGACGCAAATACGAGAGAGATGGCGAAAAGCGTTTCGATCGGCACAAGATCGGCGCCGCTGTCGGGGTCTCTTCGTCAGACGGGACCTTTGGGCTAAGGGGCAATAGCAGCCGGTCACATCCGGAGGCAGGGGCAGAGATGCAGGTGATCCGCGCCGTTGGTCGAGAGGCCGCGGCCAAGAAATACGATTTGCTTTCCGCCATGATGGCGCATGGCCTTGCGGGCGACAAGCATCGTCAGCGGCTGATCTTGCGACTCATGGCCCTGATCACCACAAGATATAACTGGCAACGAGATGAGCTTACGATTGGTCAGCGTGAAATCGCGCGGCTTTGGTGTGTTGACGAACGAACCGTCAAACGAGAGATGGCCAAGCTGCGTACGCTTGGCTGGATCGAAATTAAGCAGCACGGCGCGCGGGGCCGGGTTTCGGTCCTGAGTCTTAATCTGGAACGTATTTTGCTGGATACCCGGGGAGAATGGCCGAATATCGGGCCAGACTTTGTCGAACGGGTAGGGGGCAAACCAAGCGAACCGTCCAGCAATGTCGTGCCGTTGCATCGACCTGAACCGGTTCCGGCACAGGGGCTTTGGGCTGAGGCGCGTGCACGGCTGGCCGAAGAGGACCCGGCGTTGTTTGATGCCTGGTTCGCCGGGCTGATTGAGGCAGAGCTGACCGAAAGTTGCCTGACGCTTTTTGCGCCGACACGGTTTCACGCCAATTATGTCCAGACACATCTGCTGGAACGACTGCGCACCGCAGTCCTGCGTTGCAACGGCCGGATCGCCAGGGTTCGCATTATTGGCCCGTGAGGGCAGGGCGGCTGTAAGCGAGCTGCAAGTTTCGCACCTTTATATCTGCAGCGATCCACGCAAATGCAGGAGTAAAGAATGCGTTTCATTGCCATGACTGCCGTGCTGACTGCCTTGGCCTTTCCGGTCATGGCGGATGGGGATTGCAAGGTTCCGGTTGCGCAACGGCGAACGGTTGAGGAACTGAAATCCTCACTGACCGCCAAGGGATGGGTCGTTCACAATGTCACCCTCGATGACGGTTGTTACGAGGTTTATGGCAAGGATGAGACCGGTCAGCGCGTCCAGATCGTCTTTCATCCGGCAAGCTTTGCCGAACTGCGGATGGATGACTGACAAGACGGGGCAGGATCTGTTTGCGTCTGAATAATAGATAATATATCCGGGTTAACTTTCTGACGCGGCATTTTTATAGATACTCTTGAGGCCAGGTTCAGGAGGGATCATGTCGCAACCATTGTGCCGCGCTAAAGAAATCTATAATTTGCCACTGATGGACCTGCTTTTCAGGGCACAAACCGTGCATCGCGCCAATTTCGACCCGAATCTGGTCCAATGTTCAAAACTGCTTTCGATCAAAACAGGCGGCTGCCCCGAGGACTGTGCCTATTGTTCGCAATCGGCACGGAACGGGGCGGAACTCTCTGCATCGAAGCTGATGGAGGTTCAGCGCGTGCTGGCAGAGGCCAAGCGCGCAAAGGAAGCGGGCGCGACACGTTATTGCATGGGCGCAGCCTGGCGGTCGCCGAAAGAGCGGGACATGCCAGCCGTGCTGGCGATGATCCGCGGCGTCAAGGCGCTGGGGATGGAGACCTGCATGACGCTGGGCATGCTGGACATGGATCAGGCGTTACGGCTGAAAGATGCTGGGTTGGATTATTACAACCATAATATTGATACATCGGAACGCTATTATTCCGAGATCATCACCACCCGCAGCTTTCAGGACCGGCTGGATACACTGGACCGGGTGCAGGCGGCTGGGATCAATGTCTGCGCAGGTGGCATCATCGGGATGGGCGAGACGGCCGAGGACCGGATCTCGATGCTTGAAACCCTTGCCGGGATGGAGGTTCCGCCACAATCGGTGCCTATCAACATGCTGATGCCGATGGCGGGGACACCGCTTGCCGATGCGCCAAAGCTTGATCCGATCGAGATGGTGCGCACCATCGCTACCGCACGCATCCTGATGCCGAAATCATATGTGCGCCTTTCAGCCGGACGCTCCGGGATGAGCGATGAATTGCAGGCGATGTGTTTTTTCGCGGGGGCAAATTCGATCTTTGTCGGCGACACCCTGCTGACCGCCGAAAACCCCGGCGAGGACAAGGATGCGCAGCTGTTCGCCCGCCTTGGCCTGCGCGCCGAGGTACTGAACGGGCCGGCCGAGGGCTGTGCGGCATGAGCTTTCCCCGCCATCGTGCGGCGCTTGATGCGCTGGCGCAGCGTGGCCGGTTACGCCAGCGGGCAACGACAGCCGGGCTTGATTTCGCCTCGAACGACTATCTGGGGCTGGCGGGGTCCGGGTTGCTGGTCCGTGCGGCGCTTGATGCGCTGGGGCGCGGCGTTCCTGTCGGGGCAGGGGGGTCGCGGCTTTTGCGCGGCAACCATCCCGAACATGAGGCGCTGGAGGCCGAGGCGGCCGCGTTTTTCGGCGCCGAGGCTGCGCTTTACATGGGTGGCGGCTTTCAGGCCAATCAGGCCATTTTTTCGACCCTGCCGATGCAGGGAGATCTGGTCCTGCATGACGCGCTGATCCATGCCAGCGCATATGAGGGAATGCGCCTTGGCCGGGCCGAATGCCGGAGCTTTGCCCATAATGATGCGGCTGATGCCGCCCGGGTGATAGCGGAATGGCGCGCCTTGGGGGGGCCTGGCCGGGTCTGGATCGCCGTTGAAAGCGTATACTCGATGGAGGGTGATCTGGCTCCGCTTTCCGCATTGGCCGAACTTGCCGCGCGCGAGGATGCGGTGCTGGTCGTGGATGAGGCCCATGCTACCGGCGTTTTTGGTCCGCAGGGCAGGGGGCTGGCGCATGGGGTGTCCGGTCCGCTGGTCACCTTGCATACCGGGGGCAAGGCTCTGGGTGCCTCGGGCGCGCTGATCTGCGCAGATAAGGTGCTGATCGAGACGCTGGTGAACCGGGCGCGGCCTTTTATCTTTGCAACTGCGCCAGCGCCCCTGTCGGCGGCGGTGCTGCGGGCCTCGCTGATGGCCTTGCAGGATCAGCCCGCGCTGGCCGAGGGTGCGCGGCAGCGCATGGTTTTCGTGCGTGAGGCTGCGCGGGCTTGCGGCATTGCGGCGCAAAGCCAGATCGTGCCGGTGATCCTTGGCACGGATCATCGCGCGCTGGCGATGGCCGCCGCATTGCAGGCGCAGGGTTTCGATATTCGTGCCATCCGCCCGCCGACGGTGCCAAAGGGGACGGCGCGGCTGCGCGTCTCGGTCACTGGGAACGTTGCAGAAAAGGATATCGCGGCGCTTTTCGCAGCCATTGCCGCAGAAGGCCGGGCGGCGGCATGAGCGCGGTGATCGTCACAGGCACCGATACCGGCATCGGCAAGACTCTGTTCAGCGCCGGGCTGACCCGCGCGCTTGGCGCAAGTTATTGGAAGCCGGTGCAGGCGGGGCTGGAGGATGAGACGGACAGCCAGACCGTCGCGCGTTTGTCCTCGCGCCCGGTTCTGCCCGAGGCCTATCGGCTGCGTCTGCCGGCCTCGCCCCATCTTTCGGCTGAACACGAAGGGGTGCGGATCGACCCCGCGCAGTTGGCGCTGCCGTGTATCGGCGGGCCGCTTGTCGTCGAAGGCGCAGGGGGGCTGATGGTGCCTTTGACCCGGGAAATGCTGTACTTACAGGTGATCGCCGAATGGCACGCGCCGGTGGTTCTGTGCAGCCGGACTGTGCTTGGCACCATCAACCACACGCTTTTATCGCTGGCGGCGCTGCGTGCGGCGGGGTGCAGGGTCGCGGGCGTGGCCTTTATCGGCGATGAGGCCAGGGATAGCCGTCAGGTTATCTGCGAGATTGGCGCGGTGCGCGATCTGGGGCGGCTGCCACGACTTGATCGGGTGACGCCCGAGGCGCTGGAGGCCGCATTTACCGGCATAGATGTCGGCACGATCCGGGGGGCGATGTGATGCGCGATCTGGAATTTGACCAGCAGCACGTCTGGCATCCCTATGCCTCGATGCGTGAACCCGGCCCGGTGCATGAGGTTGTCGCGGCCGAAGGGGTTTGGCTGCAACTTGCTGACGGGGTGCGGATGATCGACGCGATGTCCTCGTGGTGGGCGGCGGCGTATGGTCACCGTCACCCCCGGCTGGTCGCGGCGATGCAAAAGCAGTTGCAGCACCTGCCGCATGTGATGTTCGGCGGGCTGACACATGCCCCTGCGGTCGGGCTGGCACGACGGTTGGTGGGGATGCTGCCCCCGGGGCTTGACCGGGTGTTTTACAGCGACAGCGGCTCGGTCGCGGTTGAGGTGGCGCTGAAGATGGCCTTGCAGGCCCAGATTGGGCTGGGGCAGGGCGGGCGGATGCATTTTGCCTCGGCCCGCGGGGGATATTACGGCGATACGTGGAAGGCGATGAGCCTTTGCGACCCGGTCACCGGCATGCACAGCCAATTCGGCGCGGCCCTGCAGGTGCAGCATTTCGTGCCGCGCCCGCCCATCCCCTTTGGCGCGGAATGGGACGAGGATCCGGCCCGGAACGGGCTGGGCGCAGTCGAGGCGTTGTTTGCCAAAAAAGCCTATGAAATCGCAGCTTTTATAGTCGAGCCGGTCGTGCAGGGCGCGGGCGGCATGTGGTTTTACCATCCGCGCTGGCTTTCGGGTCTCAGGACGTTATGCGACCGGCATGGGGTGCTTTTGATCCTTGACGAGATCGCCACCGGTTTTGGCCGCACCGGCACGTTATTCGCACTGGAGCGGGCGGGCGTAGTGCCGGACATTCTGTGTCTGGGCAAGGCGCTGACCGGGGGGATGATGAGCTTTGCCGTGACCGTCGCCTCACGTCGCGTGGCCGAGGCGATTGCGGACGGTCCCGCGCCGGTGCTGATGCATGGGCCGACGTTCATGGGCAATCCGCTGGCCTGTTCGGTCGCCTGCGCCAGTCTTGATCTGCTGGCCGAGGGGCACTGGCAAGCACAGGTCGCCGAGATCGGGGCCGGCTTGCGTCAGGGCCTTGCCCCGGTGCGCGACCTGCCCGCGGTCCAGGACGTGCGTGTTCTGGGCGCGATTGGCGTGATCGAGATGCGGCAGCCGCTGGACATGGCCCGCGTCCACGCTTTCTGCCGGGAAAGCGGGGTTTGGCTGCGGCCCTTTGGACGGCTGCTTTATTGCATGCCACCCTTTGTCTGCGGGCCCGATGAGGTCGCGCGTATCTGTGCCGCCATGGTCCGGATCGCCGGGTGGCAGGAATGAAGGCCGAATGGCTGCGCCGCACGGGCGCTGATCACCTGATCGTGGTTCTGACCGGCTGGGCTGTCGGGGCGGCGCCGTTCCGGCATTTGCAGGGCGCGGCGGATGTGCTGGTTCTGTCCGATTACCGCGACCTTGCTGGGCCGTGCTGGCCTCAGGGATATGCGGCGACGGATCTGGTCGCATGGTCATTTGGCGTTGCGGCCGCCTGTCATCTGCCGGAGCCTGGCGGGTTTCGCCGCAAGGTGGCAGTTTGCGGATCTTGGTCGCCTTGTGACGACGATCTGGGCATCCCGCGCCAGATCGTCAGGGCGACGGCAGAGAATCTGTCGGCACGCTCATTGCAGCAATTCGCGCGTCGGGCGGGGTGCCCGGTGCCCGGTGACGCCGATTTGCAGGCATTGGGCACAGAGCTGCGGGCGGTAATGGCCCGCGAGGCCGGGCAGGTCCCGACCTTTGATCGCATCTGGCTGGGGGCTGCCGACCGCATCTTTCCGCTGCAGAACCTGCGGCGCGCGTGGCAGGGCTGGCACGAAGCGGTGCAAGAGCTTGACTGCGGGCACAACCCCTTTGTCCTGTGGCACGATTGGTCCGAGGTGCTGGGATGAACGCGTTGACCGGGCGGGTGGCGCGGTCCTTTGCACGCTCTGCCGAAACCTACGACCGTGCGTCATTGGCGCAGCGCCGGATCGCGGCACAGCTTTTCACCGCCTATCGCCATGCCGCACCCGACCACCATCCGGAAAACGTGCTTGAGGCCGGGTATGGCTCGGGTCATCTGACCCGGCATCTGCTGAACCTTGCTCCGCGTCGGTTATGGCTGAACGATCTGGCCGCGCCCGGACTGGCGGGCATAAAGGCCGACTATCTGCCGGGTGATATCGCGCAGGTGGTGCTGCCCGACGGGGTGGATCTTGTGGCTTCGGCCTCGATGATCCAATGGGTTGCAGATCCGGCGCAAGTCATCACCCGGCTATGCGCCACGGCCGATGCCAGAGGGTGGCTTGCCCTGTCAGGTTTCGCGCCCGGCCATTTTCCTGAACTGCAGGCGCTGGGCAGCCGGGGTGCGGCGCCCTCATACCTGACCGGGGCGCAGATGGCGGCGCTGTTGCCACCCGGATGGCGGGTTCATGGCGCGGGGGAATGGCGAATGCCGCTGCAGTTTCCTGGCGCGCAAGAGGTGCTGCGCCATCTGCGGGCCACCGGGGTCAACGGTTGCGCGGGACAGATCCGCGCGCCGGGCGCACTGCGCGATTTCATGGCGCGGTATGAGATGCGATACCGGACGCCCAAGGGCGTTAGCCTGACCTATGTGGCAAGCTGGCTGGTTGCCGAAAGACAGGATTAGCCGACGATGGCAAAGGCCTCGCGCTGCTTGTCGCCGCCACCGGTTGCGGGACGGCGGCCAATCCAGCGCACATGCCGGGCAAGGGTGGCGCAGGCGCTGTCCACGTCCCCTTTGCGCAGCGCAGCCAGAATGGCCCGGTGGTCATGATCGGTGCGTGTTTCCCAATTCGACTGCCATGCGGCGAAAAGGAAACGGGCGCTGGCCGCATGCAGATCGTCGATCGCCGCCAGCAGCCGCGGCATGGCGCAGGGGGTCAGGATCAGCTTGTGAAAACGGCGGTTCGCGGCCTCCCACGAACGGACATCGCGCGAGGCGTCGCCGGCCTTGGTCGCCTCTTCGGCGGCGTTAAGAATTGCCGGGGTCAGGTGCGGGGCGGCATGACGCAGGGCAAGTTCCTCAAGCGCGGCGCGCATCTCGGCCACTTCCTTGACCTCGGGCAGATCAAAGGCCGCGACACGCACGCCCCGGCGCGGTTCGCTGATCGCCAGCCCCTGCGCCTCAAGCCGACGAAAAGCCTCGCGTACGGGGACGTGGCTTGCCCCGAATTCCTCGGCAATGCGGTCCTGGCGCAGCCGTTCGCCGGGGCCGATTTCGCCCGATACGATCCGGTCCGCCAGCACACGGCTGATGCGGACGGCCAAGGTTTCTTCTGATCCCGCGCTCATGGCCTCATGGATAAGGTGAGCAAAGGAGATTGTCGATAACGCTTCAGGTCAGCGGCCAGCGCGCCAAAGGCACATGTCGCCCCAATCCCTGCAAGCTGTCGATCAGAACCAGCTCATTCACCCGCCAGCGGACAGGGGGCACGGCAATCCCTGCGGGGGGCAGCGGCTTGCCATAGGCCAGGGTTACATGCGGCGTGACCTGGTGACGGGCGACGGCCAGCCCGGCACCGGCAAGGCGCTGCCACAGCTGCTGGCACAGCGCGTCGGGTGCGGGGTTGATCTGGCGTCCGGCGAGCACCAGCGGCCGGTCGCGTCGTCGCGGCGGGCCAAAGGTGGTCAGCAGGTCGAGCACCAGATCAAAGGCCGGAAAATCCAGCCCCTCGACCGCATGCGCCAGTCCTTTTGCAAGGCACGGTTCAAACTGCGGGCTGCGCAGCACCGGCAGGATGGTCATATGCAGTGTTGAGCGGCGAAAGCGGTCGCGTCGCTCGGCCAGATGCCAGACGGTCTCCATCTCTGCGGCCGCATCGGGCGGCGGGATCGCAACAAAGAGCAGGAAATGCTCGCGCGCGGTTTCTTGCGATTTCGGGGCGTCGGGCATGGCGGCCTCATGTCATTACCGCCATGCTAGGACAAATCGTGGCTCGGGTCAGCCCGCCCCGCTGACAAGGATCACATGCAGAAAGCCCGGCCCATGCGCGCCGCGCACATAACTGCCTTCAATATCGGTCGTGCCGCTGGGCCCCGTGATGAGGATCGCATTGCGCGGCACCTGCTGCGGCGACAGGCGGGCGGCATAATCCTCAAGATACGGCAGCAGGGTGGCCTCACGCAGCACCACGATATGATGCAGCGGCAGAAAGGACAACAGAATCGGATTCCCGGGCCCCGAATGGATGACGAGCGAGCCGCTTTCGGCAATGCCACATAGTGCAAGGCCAAGGGCGGCGGGCTCGTCCGGGGCGATCTGCGGGCTGGGGGTGATGCCTGCCCAGTCCAGCGCGGAAAGTTCGGGCGTAGGTTGCATGGCAAGGCGGGGTGGAAGGCCATGCGCCTTAAGATAGCGCGCAGCCGCCTGCGGCACCCCGGCCATGCCGGACACACGGTCGATGGTGGTGCCAAGGGCTGCGGCCTTTTGCGCAAAGGCATCGGGCAGGGCGGGGGCGACAAGCGCCGGGCGTGCCGTGTCCACCGGCTCAAGCAGCAAGGCGGCCTCGACGGCGATCTCATTGGCCGGTTTGCCGGGGCCAAGCGTGGCGCGGATGGCGGACAGGATACGGTCGCGGACGGTCATTTGCGGGCCCTTTGTTCAGCCCGGTACTGATCCATAAAGCTTTTCGCCGCTGGTCGCGGCATATCGCGGTAATCGGTCCAACCCCGGGCCAGCGGCAGGCGCGAGATCCAGCCGGATCTGCCAAACAGCCGCAGGACGCGCAGCCCCAACCGGGTCGCAAGCCGGTAAAGCCGGGGGCGGCGGGCGAACTGCGCCCAAAGACCGATCCCGGCGCGGACCGGTGCAGGCTCAAGCCCCTCGCGCCAGCTACGGCGTCGCCAGGCGCGCAGCAGCGTTGGTAGCGGGATCCCGACCGGGCAGACCTCGGCGCAGCGGCCGTTCATGGTGCAGGCGTTTGGCAGATCGCGCGAGATGGCAAGCCCGTCCAGCACCGGCGTCAGGACCGAGCCCATGGGCCCCGGATAAGTCCCGCCATAGGCATGTCCCCCGATCTGGCGATAGACTACGCAATGGTTCATGCACGCCCCGCAGCGGATACAGCGCAGCATGTCGCGAAACTCGTTCGCCAGCATTTTCGTGCGGCCGTTATCGACCAGGACGATATGCATCTCTTCCGGACCGTCGGCATCGCCCGTGCGTCTGGGCCCGGCGTGAAAGGTTGTGTATTGCGTCATCTCGCCCCCGGTGGCCGAGCGGACCAGCAGGCGCAACAGTGCAAATGCATGCGCGGTCGAGGGGACCAGCTTCTCGATCCCGGCGGTGACGATATGGATGCGCGGAGGGGTGGTGGTCAGCTCGGCATTGCCCTCATTCGTGACCGTGCAGGTGGCCCCGGTATCGGCGATCAGGAAATTCGCACCCGAGATGCCGACATCAGCCGAAAGGAACTTTTCCCGCAGCACCCGACGCGCGCTTTGCACCATGGTCGCCGGGTCCTCGGCCGCGGGCGGTGGCTGGTGAGCGGTCTTGAACAGCTCGGCCACCTGCTCGCGCGTGCGATGCATGGCGGGCCAGATGATGTGCGAGGGATGCTCTCCGGCAAGCTGGATGATATGTTCTGCAAGATCGGTCTCGACCCGCTCGATCCCCGCATCGGCAAGGGCATGGGGCAGGCCGATTTCTTCGCCCAGCATGGACTTGGAACGTGTGACCCGCCGCGCATTGGCCGCCAGGCAGATATTGGTGACGATCGCGCGGGCCTCGGCATCATCGGCTGCCCAATGGACCTGTGTGCCACGGGCGGTGGCGTTTCTCTCGAACATCTCCAGATAATGGTCGAGATGGGCGATGACGTGATCCTTGATCGCCTGACCCCGGGCACGGGCGGCCCCGAATTGGGGAAAGTCGGCGACGGCCGCGGCGCGCTTGCGCTCGGCATTGCCCGTGGTGCGGTCGATGGCAAGCTTCAGCACCGGATCGGCCAGCGCAGCCGCGACGCGGTCCTTGAAACGAGCGGTCATGACGCCTCCTCGCCGATGGCTGGTCCCCCGGCACGTCCGGCCAGCACCTCGATGGTGTGAAAACAGCGGGTCCGCGCGCCGCGACGATGCAGCTTGCCGGCCATGTTCATCAAACAGCCCAGATCGCCGGCCAGCAGGATATCTGCTCCGGTTCCCTCGATGGCCTCGGCCTTTTCGGTAACGATGGCATTCGAGATGTCCGGGTATTTCACGCAGAACGTCCCGCCAAAGCCGCAACAAACATCATTGCCCGGCAGCCCACGCATGTTCAGCCCCTCGACATGGGACAGCAGCGCACGGGGCTGTTCGGCGACACCCAGGTCGCGCAGGCCCGAGCAGCTGTCGTGATAGGTCGCCGATGCCTCCAGCCGCACGCCCTGTGGCACATAGCCCAAGACGTCATGCAGAAAACTTGTGATCTCATGGGTCTTGGCTGCCATGGCCCGGGCGCGTCCGGTCCAGTCCGGGTCGTCCGCCAGAAGCTCGGGATAGCCATGGACCATGGTTGCCGCGCAGGAACCCGAAGGCAGGACAACATAGTCATACCCCTCAAAGGCGGCAATCGTCTGACGGGCAAGTAAGGCGGCATTGCGGTCATTGCCGCTGTTCAGCGCTGGCTGGCCGCAACAGGTCTGAACCTGCGGTACCTCGACCTCGCACCCGGCCTTTTCCAGCAGTTCAAGGGCGGCAAAGCCGATCTGAGGACGGATGGCATCGACAAGGCAGGTGACGAACAAACCGACCCTGGGCTTTGGCTGTGCGGACATGGCTGCGCCCTTTGCTTCTTTCGTGGGTAAATATCCCGGGGGTCCGGGGGCAGCGCCCCCGGTCCGTTTCGCAAGGCTCTGGCCTCAATCGGCCGGGGCGGTGATGGGCGGTGCTTCGGGCACCATCCCGCTAAAGGGCGGCAGATAGGCCTGGGCCATGACCAGCACGCCGACCAGCGCCGCCAGTGCCACCGAATGGAAGAACACAAAGCGCAGGATCGAACCTTCGCGCCCGTACCATTTGGTCGCGGTCGAGGCGACGACGATCGACTGGGCGTCGATCATCTTGCCCATCACCCCGCCTGACGAGTTCGCGGCGGCCATCAGAACCGGGTTCAGGTTCAGCTGCTGTGCGGTGACCTTTTGCAGCCCGCCAAACAGCACGTTCGATGCCGTGTCCGAGCCGGTGACGGCAACCCCCAGCCAGCCAAGCAGCGTGCCAAAGAATGGATAAAGCCAGCCGGTATTGGCAAACGCCAGACCCATGGTCGCATCAAGGCCCGAGTAGCGCGTGACATAACCAAGGGCCAGCATGCAGGCGATGGTGATCAGCGAAAAGCGGATCATCCAGAAGGTCCGGCCATACATCCGCAGCAGGGCCATCGGGCTATAGCCCAGCAAAATCCCCGAGACGAGCGCCGACAGCAGAATGCCGGTCCCGGTCATCGACAGGATGTTGAAGCTGAAGACCGCGGCCTCGGCATGGGGTTCGGGGGCGACCGGGGGCACTTTCTGGACCAGGCCGTCCAGACCTGCGATCGGGATCTTGGCGCTCCAGATGCCGTCAAGCAACGCCTTCATCTGCGGGACACCCCACAGGAAGACAAAGATCGACAGGATCACCCAGGGCATCCAGGCTTTCAGCACTGATCGGCCCACGACCGCGGCATCAGAGCCCTCTTCAGTACCGTCCCTGACCTCGTCCGAGGACCAGTCGCGCGGCGCTTCGGTGATCGGGTTCTTTGGCCGCCACACACGCAGGAAACCGGCCAGACACAGCATCGAGCTTATCGCCGCGATGATGTCCACCAGCCACGGCCCGTGAAAGTTCGAGACGAGGTATTGCGGCACCGCGAAAGAAACCCCGGCAACCAGCAGCGCCGGCCAGACCTCGATCATGCGGCGGAAGCCGACAAAGGCCCAGATCAGCCAGAAGGGTACGATGACGGAAAAGAACGGCAGCTGACGACCGATCATGGCCGAAAGTTCCATCAGGTCCAGTCCGGTGACGGCCGAAAGCGCGATCACCGGTGTCCCAAGCGCGCCATAGGCGACAGGTGCCGTATTGGCGATCAGCGACAGGCCTGCGGCTGACAGAGGCGAAAAGCCCAGACCCATCAGCATGGCTGCGGTTACCGCGACCGGTGTGCCGAACCCTGCCGCGCCCTCGAAAAACGCACCAAAGCTGAAGGCGATGAACAAAAGCTGCATCCGCCGGTCGTCCGAGATGTTGCGGATCGAGTGTCGCAGCACATCGAACTCGCCCTTTTCGTTGGTAAGCTGGTAAAGAAAGATGACGTTCAGGATGATCCATCCGATCGGCATCAGGCCATAGGCTGCGCCATAGACGGCGGACATCCCGGCCAGACCGACCGGCATGCCAAAGCCGACGATCGCCACGGCCAGCGCGGTGACCAGGCCCAGCATGGCGGCGATATGGGCGCGGATCTCGAAAATACCGATGGCGCCCAGAAGCACCAGCACCGGAATGGCGGCAGCGATGGTCGACAGGACCATATTGCCGAATGGATCGTATATCTGTGACCAGATCATGAAATGTTCCCTGTCATGGCAGCTATGTCAGCGCGGTGCGATGCGGCGCGACCGGGCTGCTGCTTTGGCTGTCCAGATGAAGCATTGTGAACGCGACGCCGGCGATCCGGGCGCGGCGGGACTGCATGTCTTTCCTCCCTCTCTCCTCTCCTGATGGTTCCTGCTGGCGCGGGGCCGGCGGTTCAGGGCCCGCTTATTGCCAATGCGCGCATTTCGAGGTCTGGCCGATGCCGGGGTTCATGCTGTTTGTGGGGTCGAGCTGCCGATAAAAGCCCGCGAGCTCCGGCTTGGCGTGATAGAGATGACCGACATTGTGTTCGGCCGGGTATTCGGCACTGCGCTGGTCAAGCAGGCGCCACATCTCATGTTCGACAGCGATGCAGTCGTGGCCCTTTTTCACCACGTAATCCTGATGGAAGACGTGGCAGAAGAAATGGCCGTAATAGAGTTTCTTCTCGATTTTGTCGGCCAGTTCGGGCGGCAGCCGCTCGACCCAGTCGCGGTCGTTGCGGCGCAGGGCGATGTCCAGCGCGACGATATCCTCGACCTCGCGGGCGTGGATCGCGCGGTAACGAACCGCCGCGCCGGCGACGGCAAAGCGGTGCAGAAAGGCGGCCGTCCCCTCATCCGGGTTGCATTCGAACATGTCCCCCTGAGCCGAGGGGAAAATGCTGCCAAGATAGTCGCGCGCCTCGGCAATGCCCGCCCCGCCCATGCGCAAAAGCAGGTGGTGTTCGTAGCGGTCACGGAATTCGTTCATGCGCCGGGGCAGATGCTGGGGCGCCAGCGAAGCAACGGCCTGCGCCAGCCGATCCGACAGGGTTGAGCCAAGGCCAAGGCGTTCGGTCAGCGCATCCATCCGTGACTTGGCGGAAAAAAAGGCTGGCATGCGGTCGGTGCCGGCGTGGCGGATGAACAGGAAGGTGTCCTTGCCGTATTTGGCCGCGACGTCATAGGCCTCGCGGTGGATATATTCCCCGGCAATGGGCAGGTGACGGAAACTGGCAAGGATATGACGGCGAATCCCGGTCAGTTCGTCGGGGTCGTTGGTGCCGATGTAAAAGACCGCAGTTTCCTTTTCCGCCTTGAATGTGTCGAGCCGCACGGCAAAGACCGCCAGCTTTCCCGCACAGCCCGCGGCCTCGCGCAGGCGGCGTGGGTCGGCGTTGAACCGGGCCGGGGTGTCCGCCTCGATATCGCGGACATGATCGGCATATTCGCGGTCCGAGGCCCAGGCGTCGGTCGGCGCGGGCACGGGCAGATCGCCGGTCTCGATGCGGGCGAGGATCTCTTCGGGGTCGTCACCCAGATCAAGCCCCAGATGGTTGACGAGCGCGACCGAACCGTCGGCGCGTACCTCGGCGTAAAGGCTCATCTCGGTATAGGCGGGGCCGCGCTGGATCAGTGCGCCGCCCGAGTTGTTGCAGATCCCGCCAAGAACCGAAGCACCGATGCAGGACGAGCCGATCACCGAATGCGGCTCACGTCCCAGCGGGCGCAGGCGTTTTTCCAGCGCATCCAGCGTGGCGCCCGGCAGGCACAGCACCTGATCGCCCCCGCCCAGCAGGTGGATGCCCTTTAGCCGCATGACTGAAATCAGCACGATCTCGCGGTCGTAATCCTGTCCCCAGGGGGTCGAACCGCCGGTCAGCCCGGTATTCGCGGCCTGCAGGATCACGGCCCGGCCCGAGGCGATGGCGGCGTTCAGCACCCGCCACATTTCGACCAGAGAGCCGGGGCGCACCACTGCCGCGACCGGCCCCTCGCCATAACGAAAGCCACGGGTATAGCGGCGCGTTGTCCGGGGCGCGGTCAGCACATGAGCGCGCCCTACGATCTGGCGCAACTGGTCCAGCAGCCGGGTGCGGTCTGCGGCTGGCCTGGCGTCGCCGGGTCGCGTCATGGCTTTCCCCCCCCTCCCGTTCTTGTCTGTCTGGGCGGTATCGGTCCCATGTCAGGCATAAGAATTGATCAGTTCATTTTACCCACCCCAATTTATTGGTAAAATGATTTTACCAATCGGGTCAAGCGGAGAATCCATTGCGCCCGGCCCGGTGCTATGGATAATCTCTTCGACCGGGCGCCGCCGGTTAACCTTCTGAAATTTCGGCGATCCGCAGGGGAATGGGCATGGCGAGCGAAGTGAACAAAGGCATCTCAGCCGCAGAGACAACCGCACGGCATATCGAGGACCTGATTCTGGAAGGTTCGCTTCGTCCTGGGGATTCGCTTTTGGCCGAGCGTGAGCTGGCGCTGCGGCTGAACGTTTCGCGCCCGACGCTGCGTCAGGGGATCCGCATGCTTGAAGACAAGGGGCTGATCGTCGCCGAACCGGGCGGCGCGCGCCGGGTGGCGCCGCTGGCGACCAGCATTACTGATCCGTTGATCGTTCTGATGGCCTCACGCCCAGAGGTGGTGGACGACTATCTTGAGCTGCGCGGCACGCTTGAGGGGATGGCGGCCAATCTGGCCGCAACCCGTGCCAATGATGTTGATCGTGCCACCCTGACCCGCTGTATGGAGCGGATCGACGAGGCCCATGACAAGGCCGATTTCCGCGACGAGGCCGAGGCGGATGTCGATCTGCATGTCGCCGTCTATGAGGCCAGTCATAATATCGTGCTGCTCCAGATCATGCGCGCGCTGTCGGGCATGTTGCGCAAGGGCGTCTTTCACAACCGGGAAAAGCTTTATGCCCGGCCCGAGGTGCGCGAGGTGCTGCGCAGCCAGCATCGCGCTATCTACAACACCATCATGGCACGCGACCCCGAGGCGGCAGCCCGCGCTGCCCGCGATCACATGGTTTATACCCAACGCGTCCGGGCCGAGATCATCGCGGCCGAGGCCCGGCTGGAGATTTCGCTGCGCCGGATCGAGGGCGGGAGCCTGACCCCGCGCAACTGAATGGCTTTGCCGGTTCCGGCATCCATGCCATCATCAAATCCCGCAACGACAGGGAGAAGGGCATGGACAGGATCGACAAGCTGACAGCCCGCATCGACGGGCTTGAGGGTCGCGTGATCGCGCATCGCCGAATGTTTCAGAAACTGCTGGATCTTTCGTCCGAAAGCGTCCGGGCCCAGATTCTGCGCTGGCTGGAAGACCGCGAGGTGATGCTGGACGGGCAAGAGGACCCCGGCGTGATCTCTGGTCCCGAGGCCGCGCTGGAACTGGCGCTGTCGGATGAGATGCGCTTGTTGCACGATCTTGCCGCTGCTTCGCGGTCCCGTTTCGAGGCATCTTAACCTTTTTCGTCACATTCGTTAACGCTAACTTTCATCTGACCGTCACAAGCTGCGAAGGGCGTGGCGCGGCAGAACCAAGTTTACAGACCGTCCCACGACCATTCGCTGGAGGAGTTCCATGAATCCCGTCGAGCCCGTTCACAGCACGACCACGCTGCTGCTTATCGCTGCGGCAGCGGTGCTGGTCCTGCTGGTCCTGATCATGCGGTTTCGGCTGCATGCCTTTGTTTCTCTGGTGCTGGTTAGCCTTTTGACCGCCATGGTCGCGGGTATTCCCCTGGCCGATGTCATCCCGACGCTGTTGCAGGGCTTTGGCTCGACGCTGGCCACGGTGGCGCTGCTCGTCGGCTTTGGCGCCATGATCGGCCGGTTGCTTGAGGTTACCGGCGGTGCGCAGGTGCTTGCCGACCGGCTGATCGGTAAATTCGGGGCCAACCGAGCGCCCTTTGCGCTGGGCGTTGCCTCGCTGCTTTTCGGCTTTCCGATCTTTTTCGATGCCGGTCTGGTGGTGATGCTGCCGATCATCTTTAGCGTCGCCTATCGGTTCGGTGGCTCGGTGCTGCTTTACGCCTTTCCGGCGGCGGGCGCGTTTGCAGTCATGCACGCGCTGGTGCCCCCGCATCCGGGACCGGTTGCGGCAGGCGATCTGCTGGGGGCCGATATCGGGCTTCTGGTGCTGGTCGGGCTGATCGTTGCCCTGCCGACCTGGTATTTCGGCAGCTATCTGTTCGGGCTCTGGGCCGGGCGGCGGTTTGAACTGCCGATTCCAAAGCTGCTTGGCGCGGATGAAGCTGTGAACCACGACCGTGTCCCGCCAAGCTTTGGCACGGTGATGCTCGTGCTGCTTTTGCCGCTGGCGCTGATCTTTCTCAACACCGGGCTGAGCACGCTGGCGACCATGGGCGTGGTCAGCGGCGATGCGGGCTGGGTCACAGTGCTGCGGCTGATCGGCCAGACGCCGGTTGCGCTGCTGATCACCGTGCTTGTCGCCATGGCACTGCTGAGCCAGGGCCGTACCCCCGCCGAGATTGAGCGTATTATGGACAGCGCGCTGGGCCCGATCTGCTCGATCATCCTCGTCACCGGGGCGGGCGGCATGTTCGGCGGTGTGCTGCGCGCCAGCGGTATCGGCGAGGCGCTGGCCTCAAGCCTTGCCACGGTGGGCATGCCGCTGATCGTCGCTGCCTTTGTCATCTCGATGGCGCTGCGGGTGGCGCAGGGCTCGGCCACGGTGGCGCTGACCACGACCGCCGGACTGATCGCGCCGACGGTTGCCGCGACCCAGGGGCTTAGCGAGTTCGACCGTTGCTTTCTCGTGGTGGCGATTGCAGGTGGCGCAACGGTGCTGAGCCACTTCAATGACTCGGGTTTCTGGCTGGTTGGCCGTTTCCTTGAGATGGATGAAAAGACGACACTGAAAACCTGGACAGTGATGGAGACATTGCTGGGCACCATCGCCTTTGGCTTTGCCCTGATCGGATGGTGGCTGCTGTGAGCGGGGCGGTGCAACATATCGTGGTGATGGGCGTTTCGGGCGCCGGGAAAAGCACCACCGGAGAGGCGCTGGCCCGCCATCTGGGCTGGCCCTTTGTCGAGGGTGACAGTTTCCACCCCGAGGCCAATGTTGCCAAAATGCGGGCTGGCATCCCCTTGGATGATGCCGACCGCGAACCCTGGCTGCGGGCGCTGGCCACAGAGATCGCCCGCAATGAGGCGCAGCGCCAGTCCTCGGTCATGGGCAGCTCGTCGCTCAAGCGCGCTTATCGTGACATTCTGCGCACGGGCGCACCGGTCGTGCGCTTTCTGCATGTTCACGGTTCGCGCGAACTGCTGGAAAGCCGTCTTTCGCACCGTGAAGGGCATTTCTTTCCGGCCAAGCTGCTGGATTCCCAGCTGGCGACATTGGAGCTGCTTGGCCCCGACGAAGATGGCACGGTGGTCGATATGGCGCTGCCGGTCGAAGAGCAGGTGCGCAAGGCGCTGAGGCTGCTGGGGCTTGAGGGGAAAGAGGCCCGCCGCGCCTGACCCGATAGCCGGTGGATCCCCATATGAATACCCCGCCTGAGCGTCAGGCGGGGTATTCGCTATGTCGGAGTCTGGACTGTGTGCGGGGCGCCGCCCACAGTCGCTCTCAAGGGCTCACATGGGGACTTTTTCTTCAACTGGTATGATCCGGCATTTCGTCAGTCCTTTCCGTTGTTCCGGATCCGTGGTCCAAGCCCGTTTCGCGATCCGTGCGCGTGCCTGTCGCACGTATCAAACTCGCATACGGTTGCCGCTCAGGGCGGCTGCACCATGATTCCGCATTCTGCGGGCGAGGGCTCGGGAGGACGGGACCATTCTGCTCTGCGGCTGTCGAAGCCACGCCCTAATAAGGTCGCTCACCCGGATCCGGCGGGGTTGATCAGATCCCTTCGAACATCATGGCCATGAACGTCAGACCGTCTTCATGGCAGCACCTTCGATTACCACTCCGGCTGTGAGATACTTCCACAGGGCGACCAGCAGTTTCCTCGTCATAGCAGCGATCATGGTCTTGCGAATGCGGCCGCCATGCCCGGCCACACGCTGCTGGAACCAGCGGCTCAGTTCCGAACGAGGCTGATGGCGCAGCCAGAGCCACGCCACCTGGATCATCGTTGTTCGCAGCCTGGGCTTGCCCGATTTGCCGGCACCCTGCTCCCGGCACACATAGCCACACCTTGCCAAGGTGTTCGTGTCAGGCCAGCATAGGCAGTCAGTTGCCGACGGTTTTCGAACGAGCGCGACAGCCCCTCGGTGTTGATTTCCGTCGAGACGTGAC
>NZ_AEPN01000038.1:0-29786 GCF_000185925.1 Paracoccus sp. TRP
CGTTCCAGAACTCACGCAGAAGTTGTAAGTCTCTCTCGTCGCCCGGGGGGATCCCTCTCTCCGGTTAAAAGGACCTGAAAACCGCCCGGCAGCAAACCGGGCGGTTTTTGCATTGAACCTGCGCCCCGCTTAAGCCTATCGTCCCGCCTGACCGACGAAAGGATGAGATTCATGGCGATTCAATCGGTGGGCGTGATCGGCGCAGGCCAGATGGGCAATGGTATCGCCCATGTCTTTGCATTGGCCGGATATGACGTGTTGATGACCGACATCTCGCGCGAGGCGCTGGACAAGGCGCTGGCGCTGATCGATCGCAACCTTGAACGTCAGGTCAGCCGCGGCAAGATCTCGGCCGAGGACAAGGCGGCCGCGCTGAAACGCATCACCACGACGATGACGCTGGCCGATCTGGGCCAGACTGATCTGGTCATCGAGGCCGCCACCGAACGCGAAACTGTCAAGCAGGCCATCTTTGAGGATCTGCTGCCGCATCTGAAGCCCGAGACGATCCTGACCTCGAACACTTCGTCGATCTCGATCACCCGGCTGGCCAGCCGCACCGACCGGCCCGAGCGTTTCATGGGTTTCCACTTTATGAACCCGGTTCCGGTCATGCAGCTGGTCGAGCTGATCCGCGGCATCGCTACCAACGAAGAGACCTACAAGGCTTTGGTCGAGGTGGTCGAAAAGATCGGCAAGACTTCTGCCAGTGCCGAGGACTTTCCGGCCTTTATCGTGAACCGCATCCTGATGCCGATGATCAACGAGGCGGTTTATACGCTTTATGAGGGCGTTGGTTCGGTCAACTCGATTGATCAGGCGATGAAACTGGGCGCGAACCACCCCATGGGCCCGCTGGAGCTGGCGGATTTCATCGGCCTGGACACCTGCCTCGCCATTATGAATGTGCTGCACGAGGGGCTGGCGGATACGAAGTACCGCCCCTGCCCGTTGCTGGTGAAATATGTCGAGGCGGGCTGGCTGGGCCGCAAGACCGGGCGCGGCTTCTATGACTATTCCGGCGAAACGCCGGTCCCCACGCGCTAAGGCGCTGGCGCAGGCAAACTCGTACAACAACAGGAAGGGGCGACGCAGAGATACCGCGCCGCCCCACAAGAAAGCGCCAAGAGGGAAAGCCTGGCGATGCTAAGGCAACGCCGGGACCTCGGCTGGGGTTCATCACAAATCCTCGATCCCTGCAATATTGCGGCGGCTTGCGTTGCGCACGCAAACGCGCAAGCCTGCATCCGGCCGAATTGGAGGACTTTTTCATGACGAACCATCCGACGGATCTGCGGCTTTTGCTCCGGGACCCCACGCTTTTTGAAACGCGGGCCTATGTTGCTGGCGAGTGGATCGCGGCCGCTGACGGCAAGACCTTCCCGGTGGTGAACCCGGCGCGCGGCGATGTGATCGCCGAGGTGGCCGACCTGTCGCGCGCCGAGGTCGCCCGCGCCATCGAGGCCTCGGCTCAGGCGATGAAGGGCTGGGCCGCCCGCACCGCCAAAGAACGCGCACAGGTGATGCGCAAATGGTTCGACCTGATGATCGAGAACCAGGACGATCTGGGAAAGATCCTGACCGCCGAACAGGGAAAACCGCTGCCCGAGGCCAGGGGCGAGATCGCCTATGGCGCCAGCTTTATCGAGTGGTTCGGCGAAGAGGCCAAGCGCATCTATGGCGAGACCATTCCCGGTCATATGCCCGACAAGCGCCTGACCGTGATCCGCCAACCGATCGGAGTGGTCGGCTCGATCACGCCGTGGAACTTTCCCAACGCGATGATCACCCGCAAATGCGGCCCGGCCATCGCCGCCGGCTGCGGATTTGTTGGCCGCCCCGCCGCCGAGACACCGCTTTCGGCGCTGGCGCTGGCCGTGCTTGCCGAACGCGCGGGCGTGCCCAAGGGGTTGTTCAGCATCGTGACCTCGTCGCGATCGTCCGACATCGGCAAAGAATTCTGCGAGAACCCGCTGATCCGGAAACTGACCTTTACCGGCTCGACCGAGGTGGGGCGCATCCTGCTGCGTCAGGCCGCCGGTCAGGTGCTGAAATGCTCGATGGAGCTTGGCGGCAACGCCCCCTTCATCGTCTTTGACGATGCGGATCTGGATGCCGCGGTCGAAGGCGCCATGGCCTCGAAGTTCCGCAACAACGGCCAGACCTGCGTCTGTG
This sequence comes from Paracoccus sp. TRP, assembly GCF_000185925.1. Taxonomy (NCBI): domain Bacteria; kingdom Pseudomonadati; phylum Pseudomonadota; class Alphaproteobacteria; order Rhodobacterales; family Paracoccaceae; genus Paracoccus; species Paracoccus sp. TRP. The sequence goes on from NZ_AEPN01000038.1 coordinate 2,176, forward strand.
CCAACCGCATCTATGTACAGGCTGGCGTCTATGACGAATTTGCCCGGCGTCTGGCGGCGGCGGCGGACAAGCTGCGCGTCGGCGACGGGCTTGAAGACGGCGTCACCACCGGCCCGCTGATCAATCAGGCTGCGGTCGAAAAGGTGCAGGAGCACATTCAGGACGCCCTTGAAGGCGGCGGACAGGTGCTCACCGGCGGCAAACCGCGCGAGGGGCTGTTCTTTGAGCCGACCGTCATAACCGGGATCACCGACAAGATGAAGGTCGCGCAGGAAGAGACCTTTGGCCCGCTTGCCCCCCTGTTCCGCTTTGACACCGAGACAGAGGTGATCGAGCGCGCCAATGCGACGATCTTTGGCCTTGCGGCCTATTTCTACGCCCGGGACATCGGCCGTATTACCCGGGTTCAGGAGGCGCTGGAATACGGTATCGTCGGCGTGAACACCGGGATCATCTCGACCGAAGTCGCGCCCTTTGGCGGTGTCAAGCAATCGGGCCTTGGCCGCGAAGGCTCGCGCCACGGCATCGAGGACTATCTTGAAATGAAATACATCTGCCTCTCTGTCTGAATCCGTCAGAGCCAGAGAAGCGGAAAACCCCGGAGCATCGCTCCGGGGTTGCCGGGATCAGCGATCCTCGTCTTCGTCGTCGCCATCCGCATCGGGCAGGTTGAAAAAGCTGTCCGCATCCAGATCTTCTGCGGGCTTTTCGTCCTCATCGTCCCGGGTAAGGGTGAAATTCTCAAGCCCCGCGATGGACGAGGGCAAGCGCGGCTCATCCGACATCGCAAGCGAAGTCTCGGTCGACAGCAGTTTGCGACGTTCATCATCGGTCATCATGCCGCCCTCAGCAGCCTTGCGCTTGGCTGCCTTTTGCACGGCAGCATCAAGCTCGGACTGGCGGCAAAGCCCCAAAGCAACAGGGTCGATGGGCTGGATGTTCTGGATGTTCCAATGCGTCCGGTCGCGGATCGACGCGATGGTCGGCTTGGTGGTGCCAACCAGCTTGGCGATCTGCGAATCGGCCAGTTCGGGATGGAACTTGACCAGCCACAGGATCGCCGCCGGACGGTCCTGACGCTTGGACAGCGGCGTATAGCGGGGGCCGCGGCGCTTTTCCTCGCCCTCGGCGGCGGGGTTATGCTTGAGCTTCAGCTTGTAGGCAGGGTTCTTTTCACCCTTCTCAATCTCAGTGGCGTCCAGCTGGTTCGAGGCAATCGGGTCGAATCCCTTGACGCCAGCCGCCACGTCGCCATCGGCGATGCCCTGAACCTCAAGCTCATGCATACCGCAGAAATCGGCGATCTGCTTGAAGCTCAGCGTCGTATTGTCGACCAGCCAGACGGCAGTGGCCTTGGCCATCAGCGGCTTGTTCATGACCTTCTCCTTAACAATATCTCTTCCGGCCGGAGAAAACGGCTTTCGGCGGGTGCCATTCCATTTTCGGGGGATTGACAGGTTATATAGGGCCAGAAAGGGCCAAAATAAAGTCTGAATTTCGTAGCGTGACACCAGGCGCAGCGCTAGGTTCGCGACCATGAAGCTTATCTCCGTGATCGCCACCCTGCTGCTCACCCCCGCTGCCCTGGCCCAGGACATCCCGGGACGTTTCGATTATTATGTCCTGTCGCTCAGTTGGTCGCCAAGCTGGTGCCGTGCCGAGGGCGAAGAAAGCGATGCCGAACAATGTGACACCGGTCGACGCCTCGGCTTCGTAGTCCACGGCCTGTGGCCGCAATATGAACGTGGGTGGCCATCTGATTGCCGGACCGACACCCGCGATCCCTCGCGCCGCGAAACTCGTGCCATGGCAGATATCATGGGGTCGGGCGGGCTGGCTTGGTACCAGTGGAAAAAGCACGGTCGCTGCTCAAGCCTATCAGCGCAGGATTATTTTTCCCTTACGCGCAAGGCGGCCGACAGTATCATCGTACCCGAAGCCCTGCGCCACCTCGGCAGGGACATCGCCCTGCCCGCCCGCGTGGTAGAAGATGCTTTCATCGAGGCGAACCCCACCCTCACCCGTGACGGTATCACAGTCACCTGCCGCAACAATGCCCTCCAAGAAGTCCGCATCTGCCTGACCCGTGAGCTGCAACCCCGCGCTTGTGCTCCCGACGCGCAGCGCGATTGTCGTGGGGACTTCCTGCTGCCAGCGCCCCGCTGATGGGACTGTTGTGATGCCTCCGGCGGGGATATTTAAGCACGCAAGAAAAGCACACACCCCGCCTGCCGGAGCTGAGGCTAGGGTGTGGCTTCTTCCGTGACGGTCATCGGCGTCCCCACCTGTACCGTGATTCCAGATTGCCCTAAAATCCTTGCGATTCGGTTAACGGCTTTTTTTGTGTTCAAATATCCCCGCCGGAGGCACCGGGCCGGGCAACAAGGATTGAAGCGTTCATTCCTTAGATGAGACCTGCAACAGGATCTTTCCGATATGGCTGCTGCCTTCCATGCGGCGATGCGCCTCGGCGGCCTCTCTCAGAGGATAGGTGCTGTCGATCAGCGGGCGTACCGCCCCCGCCTCGATCAGCGGCCAGAGCCTCGTTTGCAGTTCATCCGCGATACGCGCCTTGGCAAGGTCAGATTGTGGGCGCAGGGTCGAACCGGTTACCGTCAGCCGTCGGGCCATGATCTGGGCAAAGTTGATCCCGGCCTTGGGCCCGGCAAGAAAAGCGATCATTACCAGCCGGCCATCATCCGCAAGGCATCTGATATTGCGGGCAATGTAGTCACCGCCGACCATATCAAGGATCAGGTCAGCTCCCCCAGCCTCGCGCAGCAAGGTGACGAAATCCTCTTCGCGATAGTTGATCGCGGTTGCGCCCAGTTTTGCACAAGCTGCGCATTTCTCGGCCGAACCTGCGGTCGTCCAGACCCGCGCTCCCAATGCCCGTGCGATCTGGATCGCCATGGTGCCGATGCCGGAAGAGCCGCCATGGACCAAAAACCGCTCACCCGGTTGCAGCCCACCGCGCATGACCACATTGGACCAGACGGTAAAGGCGGTCTCGGGCAGAGCTGCGGCCTCTTGCAAAGACAGCCCCTTGGGAATGGGGAGTGCGTGTTCAGCGGGACAGCTGGCATATTCCGCATAGCCACCCCCCGGCAACAGGGCGCAAACCCGGTCGCCCGGCTTCCAGCGCGTCACGCCTGGGCCCACCGCCGCGACCTCTCCGGCGCATTCCAGCCCCGGCAGGTCTGATGCCCCCGGCGGTGGCGAGTAAGAGCCGGCGCGTTGCAATACATCGGGGCGGTTCACCCCGGCCCATATGATCCGGATCAGGATCTGACCATGTCCTGCCACCGGGACCGGACGGTTTGCCGGGCGCAGCACCTCTGCCCCACCCGGTGAGGATATTTCAATTGCCTGCATCATATCGGGAATCACCCATCGCCTCCCTTGGCCCCGGCATGCCGGGTCGTGAACAGCTTTCCGGGCAGATTGCGGCTTTCCGGCCGCCGGATCCAGCCCGTCGCAAGCCGCGTGAGCGTCGGGACACCTGGCAAGGCCGAGGCGCGCCCCTTAAAGGTTTCGAACCGCATCACCCCCTCGATACGCCGATCAAGAAAATGGCGCGTCTCTTCAATCTCGGGCGATTCGTCGCCGAGCCAGTAAAGCGCCGTCGCACCATAAACCGCCGAGAGGGTCGCGCGCTTGGAATACCAGTTGACGTCCCCGGAGCGGTCGCCAAGCCCTTCCCAGATCGCATCCGCTGTCTCGCAGATCAGCCGGGCCCCAAGGGGGGCGTTCTGGGGCAGCGCCAGAACCGACGCCGCCGAGCGCGCCAATTCACGGTTGCTGAGTGACAGCCGGTGCAGCACTGCGGCACAGATACGGTCGCGGAACCGGCCTTCTGGCGGGTGTTCGGCCAACCAGGCACGCAGTCCGGCATCCCCCCTGCGATGATAGGCCGCGGCCAGATCGGCCCCGCCACGCGGCAGATAAACCCGTGCCAGTGCTGGCGCCATGCCGATGTCGCGCGCGCCCTCGGCGATCGCCCGCTCACCCATGCCTTCGAAGACGACATGAGGCAGGGCCGCCTCGATCAGCCTTTCCCGTTCATCCGTCATGGCAGTCTCCTTTCCTCACGAGGGCTCTGGCCCGGAAAATCTGGACAAAGCCGATTCGCCTTGCTAGAAGGTCGCGTCCTGCAAATCAGATCAACTCTAACTTAGGAAGGTGGTGACAACCACATGCAGGTAAGTGTTCGCGACAACAACGTCGAACAGGCGCTTCGTGCTCTGAAGAAGAAGCTTCAGCGCGAGGGGGTGTTCCGTGAAATGAAGCTCAAGCAGCATTTCGAGAAGCCCTCGGTCAAGAAGGCCCGCGAAAAAGCCGAGGCCATCCGCCGCGCCCGCAAGCTGGCGCGCAAGAAAGCGCAGCGTGAAGGCGCGCTGTAAGGCGAGCGATCACATTGTTTATGAAAACCCCCGCCTTGCCGGGGGTTTTCTATTTTCAGGGCATCAGACCGGCAGCGCCGTCGTAAAGGCCACCGTGCGCAGCGAAAATGACGAATGCATCTGCTGCACCCCGGGCAGTTTCGCCAGCCGTTGACGGTGGATACGGGCAAAGTCGTCGGTATCCTGGGCAACGACTTTCAACAGATAGTCAGCCGAGCCCGCCATCAGATGACATTCAAGCACATCGGGAATGGTGCGCACCGCACGCTCGAATGCTTCAAGCAGCTCATCCGCCTGACCTGAAAGCGTGATCTCGACGAAAACCGTGGTCGGCCGCTCAAGCTTGCGGGCGTCGAGCAGGGCGACATAACCACGGATCACCCCCGCCTCTTCCAGACGCTGGACGCGGCGGTGACAGGCGCTGGGGGACAAGCCGACCTCAACCGCCAGTTCGGCGTTGGTCATGCGCCCATCGCGCTGCAAGACGGACAGAATACGACGATCCGTTGCGTCAAGCTCGATCATCCAGGCGATCCTTATGTCGCAAGCGCGTTACAGCGCCGGTTTCTGCGACGATACTGCCCCCGGGCCCCGGCGATAAGCAAAACCTTGAGCCCGGGAAAAAACAGCCTGCAGCGCGGGTCAAACGCGGCGCGCGCGCAGTTCGTCCCGGATCTCGGTCAGAAGCTCTTCTTGCGTCGGACCGGCAGGGGCGGGCTCCCCCTCTTTCTTGCGGTTGGTGGTGCTTTGCACTTTGTTCACTGCCTTGACGATCAGGAAAACCGCCCAGGCGACGATCAGGAAGTTGATGACCGCCGACAGGAAAGCGCCCCAGGCAAAGATCGAGGCACCGGAATCGCGCGCGACCTGCAGGCTGGCACCCGGGGGAACTTCGCCTTTGAGCACCAGATAGTGGCTGGTGGAATCCGTGCCACCGGTCAGCAGACCGATCAGCGGGTTGATAAGATCCGTCACCAGCGAACTCACGATTGCCGTGAACGCCGCCCCGATGATGATGCCGACAGCAAGGTCAATGACATTGCCCCGGGCGATGAATTCCTTGAACTCCTTGATCATGGGCTTACCTTTCAGACCCTGTTGCGCGTGTTCCGGCAAAGGCTGCCACATCACGCTCGCTCCTTGCAATATGAGACAGGAAACGACATGGGAACACTATCCGACTTTCCGATCACACGGCGCTGGCCGCCGCGGCGCGACGATGTGCTTCAGCTTTACACGCTGAACACGCCAAACGGCATCAAGGTTTCGGTGATGCTGGAGGAATGCGGCCTTGAATATGACGCGCATCGCATCTCGATCGGTGACCCTGAAGACCAGTTTACGCCAGAGTTTTTGTCGCTGAACCCCAATAACAAGATCCCGGCGATCGTTGATCCGGACGGCCCCGAGGGCCAACCGATGGGTCTGTTCGAAACCGGCGCGATCCTGATCTATCTGGGCGACAAGACCGGCAAGTTTCTGCCGAAATCCGGCGCGGCGCGCTATCACACCATCCAGTGGCTGATGTGGCAGATGGGCGGCGTCGGGCCGATGTTCGGCCAGGTCGGCTTTTTCCACCGCTACAAGGGGCGTGAGATCGAGGACCCGCGCCCGCGCACCCGCTATTACAACGAGGCGCGGCGGCTTTTGGGCGTGCTGGATCGCCAGCTTGAAGGGCGCGACTGGATCACTGGCGAATATTCCATTGCCGATATGTCGGTCGGCCCGTGGCTGCGTACCGTGCGCGTGAACTATGAGGCCGAAAAGGAAACCGGGATGGATACGTTCCGCAACGTACAGGCCTATCTGGACCGCTTCCTTGCCCGCCCCGCCGTTCAGCGCGGGATCGAGGTCGGTGCAGCCTGACCAGCCACAGCCCGCCGCGACCGCAGTTGCGGCGGGCAGCATCATCAGCGCCCGGCGTCAGACCTCGTGCCGCTCAAGAAACCCGCTAAGCACCGCCGCCAGACGATCAGCCCACAGCTGCTGGCCAGCTGCGTCGGCGATCAGGTCGTTTCTGACCTCGATCAACACATTCGGGCGGCCGTAAGCAAGCGCGTGGCGGTCGATGGAATCACCCTCCAGATGGCCGGAATAGGGCTCATTCTCGCCGGTGATCCAGCCCTGATCGCGGCATTCTCGCACCAGTGCCGGCCCCAGCCTTTGATCGCGGTGCGAAAACAGCACCCCCACCGCCCATGGCCGACGCGGTCGCCCGCGCAGCTGGCAGGTAAAACTGTGGATCGCGCAGATCGCACGGCGCGGATGTGCGGCCGCCAGCCGCGCGTAAGCGTCGTGATAGGGGCGGTAAAGCAGCGCCAACCTCCGCTCTCGCTCGGCGGCGTCGATACGGCGGTTCACTGGAATAACCGTGCCGTCATAGATGCGCATGATCAGCGTCGGGTCATCCTCGCCCCGGTTCGGGTCGATCACCAGACGCGAGAAATCGGACAGGATCGCCGGGGCCTCCAGCCGCTCGGCCAGCGCCCGCGCCAGGGCGGCCGCGCCGATGTCATAGGCGATGTGGCGCTGCATATCCTCGGCCGAGATGCCCAGATCGCCGCCACCGATCCAGCCCGGCACCCGGTTGGTCGCATGGTCGCAGGTGATCAGCCAGCGCGAAGGCCGATCCTCTCCTATGATTGAATAGGGCTGTCCCGTCATTCGTCCGTCGCCTTTCCGCTGCAAGCTTTAGGCAATAGCAAGACCAAGCGCCAGTTGCCGCAGGCCAGCCAATAGGCCATAAATGCAGAGACGATAGCGCAAACATGCACGGAGAGACGGATGAGACGGCATCGCAAGGTCAAGATCGTGGCAACTTTGGGTCCCGCCTCTAGCGATTTCGCCACTATTCGCTCCCTTTTCGAGGCCGGCGCTGACGTCTTTCGCCTGAACATGAGTCATGGCACCCACGAAGAGCAGCGCGCCCGCTATGAGATCATCCGCCGGGTCGAGGCCGAATCAGGCCGCCCGATCGCCGTGCTGGCCGACCTTCAGGGTCCGAAACTGCGCGTGGGCACCTTTGCCAACGGGCCCCACGACCTGACCGAGGGGCAAAGCTTCCGCTTTGACCTTGACCCTGCCCAGGGCGACGCAAATCGCGTGCAGCTGCCCCACCCCGAAATCTTTGCCGCGCTGGAACCGGGGGCCGAACTGCTGGTCAACGACGGCAAGATCCGCCTGCAGGTGACCCATTGCGGTCCGGACTTTGCCGATTGCATGGTGACGGCGGGTGGCGCGATCTCGAACCGCAAGGGTGTGAACGTTCCCGATGTGGTGCTGCCGCTGGCGGCCCTGTCTGAAAAGGACCGCGAGGATCTGGAATTCGCCTGCGAATTGGGCGTGGACTGGCTGGCGCTGTCCTTTGTCCAGCGTCCCGAGGACGTGATCGAGGCGCGCGAACTGGCCCGCGGCCGCGCCGCCATCCTGTCGAAAATCGAAAAGCCCGCCGCTGTCCGGGCGTTCAGCGAAATCCTCAAGGTCTCGGACGGGATCATGGTGGCGCGCGGCGATCTGGGGGTCGAACTGCCGGTCCATTCTGTTCCGCCGATCCAGAAACGTCTGGTACGCGCCTGCCGCGCCGCCGCCAAGCCGGTAATCGTCGCCACCCAGATGCTGGAATCGATGATCGAAAGCTCGATGCCGACCCGGGCCGAGGTCTCGGACGTCGCGACCGCTATTTATGAAGGTGCCGATGCCGTGATGCTGTCGGCAGAAAGCGCCGCCGGTGCCTATCCGGTCGAGGCGGTCGCCACCATGGATAACGTCGCCCGCTCGGTCGAAAGCGATCCGACCTATCGCGATATCATCGAAAGCTCGCGCAGCGCCAAGCGTCAGACGGTTGCCGATGCCATCGTCGCCGCCGCGCGCGAGATTGCCGAGAATACCGATATCTCCTGCATCTGCGCCTTTACCCAATCCGGCACCACCGCCAGCCTGACCGCGCGGGAACGGCCCCGGGTGCCGATCGTCGCCATGTCGTCCGAACAGGGTACGCTGCGCCGGCTGTGCCTGACCTGGGGGACGCATTGCGTCAAGACCCCCTCGCTTGAGCGGTTCAAGCAGGCCGTGGTCAACGCAGCCAAGGCAGCGCGGGATTTCGGCTTTGCCGATGAGACGAACCAGATCGTCGTCATGGCCGGGGTGCCCTTCAATGTGCCCGGCACCACCAACATTCTGCGCATCGCCCCCTGCGACGAGCGCTTGATCTATCGCACCGATCCGGAATAAGCAGCACGATCAAACAGATCCGAAACGGAAAGGTGATCCGATGATCGACATCCTGCTGCTGGCCGGCGTGGCGCTGTGCGCCCTCTCGGTCCTTTTGGCCATCATTTCGGTGGCTCGCACGCAGGCTCCGCGGGGCGCTGCCGTCCTGCTGGTGCTGGGTATCGTGCTGCTGCTTGTCGGCGGCTGGCGCGATGACCGTCCCTTTGGTTTGGAAACGCTGAAGGAAAGCTGGCAGCGACTGGTGAAGGGCGAAGTGAGCCTCAGCACTGATCCGGTCACCGCTCCTGCGCCGGCAGAACCTGCAGCGACCGAAGCCGTGCAAGAGCCTGCCGAACAACCCGCCGCGACCGAACCGCCTGCCGCGCCTGCGGCTGAGGAACCCGCTGCCGAGCAGCCCGCCACAGAGGAAACTGCGACGGAAACCCCGGCCGGGGCTGCGCCCGAGGGTGAGGCCCAGACCGATGGGCAAAGCCAATAAGCCTTGCCAATTCGCGCACGCCCGCTTATAGGGCGTGCTTCCACCCGCGCGGCCGGCCAGAGGCATTGCCGAGTCGTGCGTTCACTCTGACCGCAAGGAGAGTAAAATGCCGAAGATGAAGACCAAATCGGCCGCAAAAAAGCGGTTCTCGATGACGGCCACGGGCAAGGTCAAGGCCGGCCCGGCTGGCAAGCGCCATGGCATGATCAAACGCTCGACGAAATTCATCCGCGACGTGACCGGGACCATGATCCTGTCCGATGCGGACGCGAAGATCGTCAAGAAATACATGCCTTATAACCGCTAAGGAGAACCGGACATGGCACGAGTCAAATCGGGCAAAGTCACCCACGCCCGCCACAAGAAGGTTCTGGACGCGGCGAAAGGCTATTACGGCAACCGCTCGCGTAACTTCCGTACCGCGACCCAGGCCGTCGACAAGGCCAATCAATACGCGACCCGCGACCGCAAGACCCGCAAGCGTAATTTCCGCGCCCTGTGGATCCAGCGTATCAACGCTGCGGTCCGCGCTGTCGACGCCGAGATGACCTATTCGCGCTTCATCGCCGCTCTGGCTAAAGCGGGCATCGAGGTGGACCGCAAGGTTCTGGCCGATCTGGCCATCCACGAACCCGAGGCGTTTGCCGCCGTGGTCGCCCAGGCGAAAGCTGCTGCCTGATCCTTGGCGACAGGCCGAAACGGATAAAACCCGCGCTATCTGGCGCGGGTTTTTTCTTGCGTTCTCCGGATAAGCCAGCGGGCAAGACGGAACCCCGACCACGTCTTGCGGGTTTTGCCTATGATGCCTTTTGACCGTCAGCCCCTTTACCCTGCCCGCGTCGCCCTGCATCGCAAGCCGATGGGCGTGATTGCCAGTGCGATGACCGCACGGCGCAATGTGCTGGAGCTGATCCCCGAAATCGCCACCCGGCAACCCATGGTTTCCGGCAAGACTGGCAAGCGCTGGCATATGGTCATGGACCCCGATGCCCTGCGCCGTGTGCTCAAGGACCGGGTCGAGGACTATCCGAAATCCATCGTCACCCGGCTGATTCTCGAACCTGCGATCGGCAATTCGATGTTCGTCGCCGAGGGGGCGCATTGGCGCTGGCAGCGCCTTGCCGCAGCCCCGGCCTTTGCCCAGCGTCATGTCGAGGCGCTGGGGCCGGTGATGACCGCCGCTGCAGAGGCCTCGGCCCGCCGGCTGGCCAACGCGCCGGGGCCGGTCGATGTCTTTGCCGAAACCGTGGCCGCAACCTTTGAGGTCATCTCGGAGGTGACGTTTTCGGGTGACGAGGGCTTTGACCGCAGGGCGGTACACCATGCCATCGACGCCTATATCGCCGGAACCGCGCGGCTTTCGGTCATGGATATCCTTGGCCTGCCGGGCTGGATTCCGCGCCCCGGCAGGCTGTTTTCCGGCAGCGACCTGCGGCGGATGAAGCGCGTCGCGGATGAAGCGATCACCGCACGCGCCCGCTCGGGGCCGCGTCAGGTACCGGACCTTCTGGACCTGCTGCGCGCGGGCGAAGACCCCGAGACCCACCGCCGCATGACGCCCGCCGAGCTGCGCGACAACCTGCTGACCTTTATCGTCGCCGGGCATGAAACCACGGCGCTGACGCTTGCATGGGCGCTTTACCTGCTGGCCTTTGACCCGCAGGTGCAGGCGCGCGCGGCGGATGAGGCTCAGGCGACGCTTGACGGTCGCGCCGCCGCCGCCGCGGATCTGCCCCGCCTGCCCTATATCCGGCAGGTCATCGAAGAGGCGCTGCGCCTTTATCCCCCCGCCGCCTTCCTGTCGCGTACCGCCCGTGCACATGACATGCTGGGCGGACGCGAGGTACTGCCGGGCGACACGATCATGTTGCCGATCTATGCGCTGCACCGCCACCACCTGCTGTGGGATGACCCCGACCGTTTCGACCCCGAACGCTTTGCCCCCGGCACGACCCGCGACCGCTTTGCTTTCCTGCCCTTTGGCGCCGGACCCCGGATCTGCATCGGCGCAAGCTTTGCCCTGCAAGAGGCGGTGATCATCCTTGCCACGCTGGTATCGCGCTTTCGCTTTGACCTGTCCGCACGCCAGCCGCAGCCGCGCATGATCCTGACGCTGCGCCCGCATGGCGGAGTGTGGCTAGCGGTCTCGGATCGCTCTTGAAAGCGCGGACAGGCCGGGCCAAAGTCGCGCCATGATTACCATTTATCACAAGCCGACCTGCTCGACCTCGCGCAAGGTCTTGCAGATGATCCGCGATGCGGGGCATGAGCCCGAGATCATTGATTACGCCCGCGAAGGCTGGACCCGGGCCCAGCTTATGGGGCTTTTCGCCGCTGCCGACGTGACCCCGCGGCAGGCATTGCGGGTCAAGGGCACCGATGCCGCCGAACGTGGGCTGACCACGGCCAGCGATGATCAGATCCTTGCCGCCATGGTTGAAAACCCGCTGCTGGTCGAACGGCCGATCGTCTGCGGTCCCGGCGGCGTACGCCTGTGCCGCCCGGCCGAGCTGGTGGCCGAGACTTACAGCCGCTAAGGCTTTTCCCTGCGCCGCCCGCGTGCTAATCGGCGCGGGCAAACCGCAAGGAAAGCCCGCCATGTCCGACCTGAACGCCCTTCGCCAGTCCTATCTCGACCGTATCTCGACCGCCGCCGACGCCGAGGCGCTTGAGCAGGTGCGGCTGGCCGCCCTTGGCAAAAAGGGCGAGATCAGCGGCATGATGAAGGAACTGGGCCGGATGACGCCGGAAGAGCGTCAGACCCGCGGTGCCGAGCTGAACCGCCTCAAGGACGAAATCGACGCCGCCTTGCGCGCCCGCAAACAAGGGCTTGAGGATGCGGCGCTGGACGCCCGGTTGAAAGAGGAATGGCTGGATGTCACCCTGCCCGGCCGCCCGCGCACGCAAGGCACGATCCACCCCATTAGCCAGGTCACCGAAGAGGTCACCGCGATCTTTGCCGATATGGGCTTTCGCGTCGCCGAAGGTCCGCAGATCGAAAGCGACTGGTTCAACTTTGACGCGCTGAACATCCCGCCCGAGCATCCCGCACGACAGGAACACGACACGTTCTTCATGGCCCGGGCCGGGGGCGACAGCCGCCCGCCGCATGTGCTGCGCACCCATACCTCGCCCGTACAGATCCGCGCCATGCAGGCCAGCGGCGCGCCGATCCGCGTGATCTGCCCGGGCCGCGTCTATCGCATGGACATGGACCAGACCCATACGCCGATGTTCCATCAGGTCGAGGGGCTGGCACTTGGCAAGGGCATCTCGATGGCGAACCTGAAATGGACGCTCGAAGAGTTCTGCCGCGCCTTTTTTGAGGTGGACGAGGTCGAGCTGCGTTTCCGCGCCAGCCACTTCCCCTTTACCGAACCCTCGGCCGAGGTCGATATCCGCTGTTCATGGGAAGGCGGCAAGCTGACCATCGGCCAGGGCGAATCCTGGCTTGAAATCCTTGGCTCGGGCATGGTCCACCCCAAGGTTCTGGCGGCAGGCGGCATCGACCCCGAGGAATGGCAGGGCTTTGCCTTTGGCATGGGTATCGACCGTATCGCCATGCTGAAATACGGCATCCCCGACCTGCGCGCATTCTTTGAAAGCGATCTGCGCTGGCTGCGGCATTACGGCTTTGCCGCAGGCGATGCTCCCAGCATCTCGGGCGGGCTCAGCAGGTAACCTGCCCGCTGCACAGTATCTGAAAACGCCCGTCAGCAGGCCCGCTGGCGGGCGTTCGCAGTTCACCCGCCGCGCACGGTCCTGTCAGATGACAGCCCGTGCGCGCGTGGCTATCCTGCGCCCCAAACCACGCCAGCAGCTAAAGGGCCAGCATGTCGCAACCGACCACGCTAACCACCTATGCCACGGCCTTCATGGCCTCGATCAGCCTTTTCGGCCTTGTCGATGCCGCACAGGTGAACAGCGGGGCGGCCGTCGCCCCGGCCATCACCCGGGCCTATCTGCTGCCGGTGCTGGGCATCGCCTCGGCAACCTTTCTTGCCGCGACCATCATCACCCTGTCGCGCAGCTATCTTGCCCGTCCGCAGATATGGAACGACGAAAAGACCGAGCGCCGCGTGCTTGAGGTCGGCCTTGCCGCCACCTGCTATTTCGGCCTGCTCGCGCTTATCAGCTTTCTGCTGGCGGTGCTGGCACCGGACTGGGCGACAGGCATTGCGGTGGGACTTGCGCGCCACTGGCCGTGGCTGCTTGCCCTGCCCTGTCTTGCCCTTGGGGCCTTTGCCGCGCGGAACAAGCCCGCGTGGCTGGTCGCGGGGGCGATCTTTGTCACCATCGGGCTGTTTACCGGCTAGGCCCTAGCCCAGCAAAGAGCCAAGGCGGCGGCGCAGATCGTCCTTGTCATCCTGAACCATGCCGGGGATCAGGAACAGGTCGATCAGCGCCCACAGGCAGACAAAGCCAACGATGGGCCAGCCGATCAGCACCGGCACCAGCAGCCAGCCAAGACCCCAGAGCATCAGCATGAAGATCCCGCTAAGCCAGCGTCCCAGATACATGCGATGCGCGCCAAATCCCCACAGCAGGATCGCCAGCAGATAGGCGACCAGCGGCGATTTGGCGTCATTCGCGACCCTTTGCTCGATCAGCAGTTCCCTTTGTGTGTCCATCCGATGCGATGCCTATGTTAATCTGATTAACATATAGGGCGCGCCAGAACGGCAACAAGGGGCGCACCACCCTACCAATTCGCCGCGCCATGCGCTAAGGGACGCGCAAACGTGACGGAGCCGTCCCCATGAAGTTCACCCTCTCCTGGCTCAAAGAGCATCTCGACACCCAGGCCTCGCTGGCAGAAATCGCCGAGGCGCTGACCGACCTCGGGCTTGAGGTCGAGGGCGTCACCGACCCCGCCTCAAAACTGGGCACCTTTACCATCGCCAAGGTGCTGCATGCAGAGCAGCACCCCGATGCCGACCGGTTGCGGGTTTGCCGCGTGCTGACCGATGAGGGCGAAAAGCAGATCGTCTGCGGCGCCCCGAACGCCCGCGCCGGTATCACAGTGGTCCTGGCCAAGCCCGGCGACTATGTCCCCGGTCTGGACGTGACGCTGGGTGTGGGCAAAATTCGTGGCATCGAAAGCCATGGCATGATGGCCTCGGAACGCGAGCTTGAGCTTTCCGATGAACATGACGGCATCATCGAGCTGCCCTCGGGCGAGGTTGGCGACAAGTTCGTCGACTGGCTGGCCGCGAACCGCCCCGAGGCGATCGATCCGGTGATCGAGATCAAGATCACCCCGAACCGGCCCGACGCGCTTGGCGTCCACGGCATCGCCCGCGACCTTGCCGCGCGCGGTCTGGGCGTGCTGAAGCCGGTGCAAGAGGCGACGGTCCCCGGCACCTTCGCATCGCCCATCAATGTCACCATCGCGGCAGAGGTGGCGCAGAAAGCGCCCTTCTTCTCGGGCCGGCTGATCCGGGGTGTGAAAAACGGACCCTCGCCCGAATGGCTGCAGAAACGGCTGGTCTCGATCGGGCTGCGGCCGATCAATGCGCTGGTCGATGTCACGAACTTCTTCACCTTCGATCTGAACCGGCCGCTGCACGTCTTTGACGCCGACAAGATCCGGGGCAATCTGACCGTCCGCCCCTCGACCGAGGGAGAGGAGCTGCTGGCGCTTGACGGCAAGACCTATGCCTTTCCCCCCGGCACCATGATCATCGCCGACGAGGCAGGCCCCGAAAGCATTGCCGGCATCATGGGCGGCGAACATAGCGGCTGCTCGGAAGAAACGGTGAACGTTTTTCTGGAAAGCGCCTATTGGGACCCGATCGCCATTGCGACCGCTGGCCGGGCGCTAAAGATCAACTCGGACGCGCGCTACCGCTTTGAACGGGGCGTCGACCCGGCCTTTACCCGGCCGGGGCTGGAGCTGGCGACGCGGATGATCCTTGATCTGTGCGGCGGCGAACCCTCTGAGGTCGTGACCGCCGGGGCGGTGCCCGACACCACCCGCAGCTATCGCCTTGATCCTGCCCGGGTCAGCAGCCTCGTGGGCATGGACATCCCCGAGGCAGAGCAGCGCGCCACGCTGACCGCGCTTGGCTTCCGGCTGGACGGCGATCAGGCATTCGTCCCAGGCTGGCGCCCCGACGTTCAGGGCAGCGCCGATCTGGTCGAAGAGGTCGCGCGTATCGCCTCGCTGACCAAGCTGCAAGGCCAGCCCCTGCCCCGCACACAGGCGGGTGTGCCCCAGCCGGTGCTGACGCCGCTGCAACGCCGTGAACAGGCGGCGCGGCGCATGGCGGCAAGCCTTGGTTACAACGAATGCGTGACCTACAGCTTTATCGACCAAAAGGCGGCGGCACTTTTCGGCGGCGGCTCCGAGGCTGTGCGGATCGAGAACCCGATCAGCAGCGAGATGACGCATATGCGCCCCGATCTGCTGCCGGGTCTGCTGTCGGCAGCGGCGCGCAATCAGGCGCGCGGCTTTGCCGATCTGGCGCTGTTTGAATGCGGACCGGTATTCAACGGCGGCGAGCCGGGCGAGCAGGACCTGTATCTTTCGGGTCTGCTGGTCGGCTCGAACGCACCGCGTGACCCCTATGGTTCGCGCCGCAAGGTGGATATCTATGACGCCAAGGCCGATGCCGAGGCGATCCTTCAGACCATCGGTGCCCCGGCCAGGGCCCAGATCAACCGTAAGCTGGACGAATGGTGGCATCCGGGTCGTGCGGGAAATATCGCGCTTGGGCCGAATACGCTGGCGACCTTTGGCGAGATCCACCCCCGCGTGCTGCGCCATTTCGGCATCAAGGGCGCGGCTGTCGGCTTTACGGTCCGTATCGCGGCCGTCCCGCTGCCCAAGGTCAAGACGCCCTCTCGTCCGGCGCTGGTCCTGTCCGATCTGCCGGCGGTCGAGCGCGACTTTGCCTTTGTGGTTGACGCTCAGATCGAGGCGCTGACGCTGGTGAACGCCGCTGCGGGTGCCGACAAGGCGCTGATCGAACGGGTGACGGTCTTTGACCAGTTCACCGGGCTTGAAGGCGGCAAAAAGTCGATCGCCATCACCGCGCGCCTGCAACCGCGCGAAAAGACCCTGACCGATGCCGAGATCGAGGCCGTCAGCGCCAAGATCGTCGAAAAGGTCAGCAAGGCGACCGGCGGCGTCCTGCGCAGCTAAACCACGGGACGACCGGGGCCGCGCCTTCGGCCATATCCGCCCGGCAGGCGGTTGGCGTCGGGCCTTGCAGTCAAATAACGTCATGCGGCCTTGCAAATGGCAGGCCGCATGACAAGCGGATTGGCGATCACGCCGCGCGCTCGTAGCGGGCTTTCTGAGCAGGCCGGCAGATATAGATGTAATGCATCGCATCGACGCGCCCCGGGATCAGGGCGATGTCGTCCCGTTCCCATTCCCAGCCAAAGGTATCCAGCGCCTCTTCAAAGCCGGGGCTGACGGTGGCCGACCAAAAGGCGACAACGCCTTTCGTCATGGTGGCCGCGTGAACCGCCTGCATACCGTTTTCGCCGTATATCTCGGTATTTTCGGGGCGGATCACGATGTCGGGGCCGTTGTCAGTATCAAGCAGGACAAGGTCATATTGATCCGAGACCCGCTCCAGGTGGTCGCGGATATCGCTGACCACCACCTTTACGCGCGGATCATCCAGCGGATGACCGGCCAGATGCGCAAGGGGCCCCCTGTTCCACTCGACAATCTCGGGAATAAGCTCGCAAACGGTGATCTCGGCATCCCGCCGCGCCACGTCCAGCACAGCGCGCAGCGTATAGCCAAGGCCCAGACCCGCGATAAGGATCTTTCTGGCACCAAAGTTCATCCGGCGCAAAAGACGCAGGGCCAGCTGATCCTCTGAATGATGGTTGATATTCGACATCAGCTCGATGCCGTTATAGCGGATCTCGAAAATCTCGCCACGCTGTCGCAGATGGATATCGTCGCCGGTCGCGGGGTTCACCCGCGAGATCGTCTGCCAGAGGTTCATGAATTTCATCCCGAATAGATCATCCACCCCGCTCAAGGCAGGGTAATCAAAGCGTCACATGTCATTCAGGGTTGCCGGCCTTAGTGGCGCAGCAACCCCAGGACATTGTTCGCCCTGGTCCCGATAAGGATGGGATGAAGAGCCGTTATGTTGAACAGAAGCTGCGACAACTTGATATCCGGGGTTACGGCTCACGAGCGGGCCATTATGCACCACAGGAATATTTTGACAACCTTGGGGGGCGGGACCGTACCCCCGGGGGCAAGCAATGCGGTCCGCGCTGGTAATCTGTAATGGGCAAGGCCTGATCATCAATGCACATGCCGTGGGCGACGTGATCCATCCCGGCGAACCGGTGCGGAAACATGTCGGGCCTGACGATGGCAAGGCCAAAGCCCCCGTCGGGCACGCGGACAGGCTGCAAATCAAACCCCTGCAAGACGGGACAAGGCTGATCGCCCGTGTCCCGATGGGCCCTCACGATGGCAAAACAGTGGCTGAGGCAGACAGTGTACCGGAGAGCGTCTGACGGATCGGCAATGGCCCGCTGGCCCGCGGGTTCTCGGATCATACCCCGGCCGAGCGGACAGGCGTTCTTCACCGGGTCCGACCCGGCGCAAAGGGGACGATCAGGTCCGCCGCCCGATCTGCCCCCATGCCGCTTAAAACGCTCAGGCGTCCAGCCAGCGCTCGACCAGCCGCGCCCATAGCGCCGCACCTGTCGTCAGGCTTGCATCGTTGAAGTCATAGTTCGGGCTGTGCAGGATGGCCGAATCCTCGCCGTTGCCAAGACGCAAGAACGCGCCCGGCTTGTGCTCAAGGAAATGCGCAAAATCCTCACTGCCCGGGATCAGCGGGCACAGGCGGACATTTTCGGCCCCGATCAGTTCCCGCGCGACCTCTGTGGCGAATTCGTTCTCGGCCTCGCTGTTGCATACGACCGGGTGCCCTTCGTCATAGTCAATCGTCGCAACCGCGTCGAAGCCCTGGGCCACGGCCTCGACGATCGCGGTGATCCGCCGTTTCAGGGTCGCCCTGACCTCGGGTTCAAAGCTGCGGATCGAGATGGCGAATTCGGCGGTTTCAGGGATCACATTGACCGCCTCACCCGCATGGATGGTGCCGACGGTGACGACCGCCGCCTTGGTGGGATCGACGCTGCGCGACACCACGGTTTGCAGGGCGACAACGATCTGACAGGCGACGACGATCGGATCGACCGTCAGGTGCGGTCGCGAGGCATGGCCGCCCTTGCCCTTGATCCGGATCACCGCTGCGTCGCTTGCTGCCATCAGCGGGCCGCTGCGGGTCAGTATCGTCCCCGCTGGCGCGCCCGGGTGATTGTGCAGACCAAAGATCGCATCGAACGGAAATCTTTCAAACAACCCGTCGGCGATCATGCGCTTTGCGCCGCAATCGTCGCCAGCCTCTTCCGCAGGCTGAAAGATCAGCGTGACGGTGCCGTTGAACCGGCGGGTGCGCGCCAGATACTCGGCCGCCCCCAGCAATACGGTGGTGTGACCGTCATGCCCGCAGGCATGCATGACGCCGGGCACGCGCGATGCATGGCCTGCCCCTGTCGCCTCGGTGATTGGCAGCGCGTCCATATCTGCCCGCACCGCGATCGAGCGCGTACCCGAACCCGCCGTCATCCGCGCCACAACCCCATGGCCGCCGACGCCCCGTGTCACCTCGTAACCCCAGCTTTCCAGCTTGCCGGCGACAAAGCGGGCGGTTTCAGCCTCTTGATGCGAAAGCTCGGGGTTCTGATGCAGATGATGGCGAATTGCCGTCAGTTCGTCTTTCTTGTCCTCGAAATCCGAGAGCCGCGCATAGGCGTTGTCTTTGAGCATTTGGGTTCCAGTCAGATTGGCGCCGCGCCATACCGCACGGCATTTCGTCAGATAAAGCGCGACAGAAAGGCCTGCGTCCGCGGATGGCGCGGATTGACCAGCACATCCCCGGGGCGGCCCTGCTCGACCACAACCCCGCCGTCCATAAAGACAACGCGGTCGGCGGCCTCGCGTGCAAAGCCGATCTCATGGGTGACCACGATCATGGTCAGGCCCTGCGCGGCCAGATCGCGCATAGTGGCCAGAACCTCACCCACCAGTTCGGGATCCAGCGCCGAGGTCGGTTCATCAAACAGCATAAGCTTGGGCCGGATGGCCAGAGCACGCGCGATGGCGACCCGCTGTTGCTGCCCACCGGAAAGCTGTCGCGGATAGGCCGGGGCCTTATCGGCCAGCCCGACACGGTTCAGCAGCTGCATGGCATGGGCTGTGGCATCCGCCCGGCTTTCCCCATGAATGCCAACCGGTGCCTCGATGATGTTCTGCAGCACCGTCATATGCGGGTATAGGTTAAAGCTTTGGAACACCATGCCGATTTTACGCCGCTGGCGCGCAATCGCGTTCTCAGAAAGCTTTAGCAGCTTGTCGCCCTGCAGCCGGTAGCCCATCTGCTCTCCATCAACCAAAATCGCGCCTTGCTGGATCGATTCCAGATGGTTGATGCAGCGCAGAAAGGTGGACTTGCCCGAGCCGGACGGCCCCAGCATGACGACCACCTCTCCGGGTGCGACATCAAGGTCGATGCCTTTCAGGACCTCTAGCTGATCATAGGCTTTGTGCACATTGCGGGCCTGTACGATAGGTTGTGTCATCACACCTCTCCTGTCGGCTGCATGGCCGCAGCCGCGCTGTTGCGGCGGTCGCTGCGGCCATAATAGCGTTCGATATAGCCCTGCCCGATGTTCAGCACCGAGGTGATGATCAGATACCAGAACACCGCAACCAGCAGCATCGGCACGATGTCAAAGGTGCGGTTATAGATAGACTGCACAGCATATAGCAGGTCCGACATGGCAATCACGCTGACCAGCGAGGTCGCCTTGACCATCGAAATCAGCTGGTTCCCGGTCGGCGGAACGATGGCGCGCATGGCCTGCGGGATCACGATACGGCGCAGCGCGCGCCCCCGGGTCATGCCGAATGCCGATGCGGTTTCCGCCTGCCCCTTGTCGACCGACAACAGCCCGCCCCGGATGATCTCGGCCATATAAGCGGCCTCGTTCAGCGCAAGACCAAGGATTGCGGCCGTCAGCGGGGTAATGACGCTGTTGGTGTCCCATCCGCCAAGGCCGAGACCAAAGAGGTTGATCCCCAGCGTCGGGAAAAGCGTCGAAAGGTTATACCAGAAAATCAGCTGCACCAGGAGCGGCGTTCCCCGGAAAAACCAGATGTAGATCCCCGCCAGACCATTTGCCAGACTATCGTCGGACAGCCGCATGACCGCAAGGATCAGTCCAAGGATCGTCCCCAGGATCATGGCAACGACCGTCAGGCCCAGCGAAACCCACAGACCGGCGACGACCTCGGGGTGAAAGAAATACTCGCGTATCGTGGCCCAGCCGAAATTCTCATTATTGGCGATGGCCCAGAGGAAATCAGCCGCCAGCAGCACGACAATCAGCCACAGAGCCGTCTTGCCCCACCTGAATTGCTGGCGCGCCGTAGACACGTCGCGAAAGGTGACGTCCCCGGCTTTGGCAGAGTTTACCCTGTCTTTGCCGATCATCGCGGAATATCTCCGCCCAGGTTCATGCCGGGGGTCTCGATCATGTTATTCTCAAGACCCCATTTGCGCATGATCGCCTCATAGGTGCCGTTTTTCATCAGTTCGGCCATGGCATCGGTCAGGACCGGACCCAGCTCTGACCCTTTTGGAACGACCGCGCCCTGAAAAATGTCGTCAAAGCCGTTCGATTGGCCAACGCCCGTCAGCTCAAGATCTCCGCCAGCCTGCTGGACGAAATAGGTCAGCGGCGCTTGCGAGGAAAAGAAGGCGTCGGCACGGTTCGACCGCACCGCCAGGACCGACTGGGGCTGGTCGGTATAGGACTGGACCTTGATCGCGTCCTTGCCCTCTTCGGCGCAGCGGGCGCTTTGGGCTTGGATCACCCGTTCAGCCGAGCCGCCCGCCATGACCGAGATACGCTTGCCACAGGCGGTATCCAGCGAAACGATGCCATGCGGATTGCCTTTTTTCACCGCAAAGACCACGAACTCCTGAACCCAGTCCACGAAATCGTTGTTCTCTTGACGGGGTTTGTAATCCCCCACCGGGCCGAAAGCGAACTGGTATCGGCCCGAGTTCACCCCGGTCAGCAGCGCGGGCAGGCCGCCCACCGTTTCATGGCGGATCTCGACCCCCAGCAATTTGCCCAGAGCATCGGTCATGTCGGCGCTGGCCCCGGTCATTTTCGTTCCCTCGACGATTTCATAGGGAGGGAAAGAGCCGTTGTTCACCGAAATCATCGAACCGGCGTCGCGGATTTTCTGCGGCAACCGGTCATGAAGCGACTGATCCATGGTGACTTCAGGCAGATCCTGAGCAGCGGCAGCAGATGCCAGTACAGCACCCGAAATCAGGGCAGCGGCGAAGGTTTTCATTGTTTCTCTCCTGTCAGACAAAACGGGGAAATAGTTCAGCGGCGCTCAGCACGCGGGGCATGATGCCCTGCTGATGCAGCTCTTGCGCAAAATCGTTGATCATCCGCATATTCTCATTCACGCCGCTGGCGTTCCAACCCGCGGGAAGGTCGGCTTTACAGCGGCGCAGCTCGTCAAAAAGCCACGGGGTCGTATCCGCGTATTTCTGGCGCTTTTCATCCCAGATACGCTGCGAGGTATCGAGCATGTCCGAGATTTCCTGCGCAACCCAGGGATGGGCATCGGCGATCCCGGATTTGATGCTGATCAGATGCATGCCGGGAACATATCCGACATCATCCAGATAAGCCTTTTCCGCCGCGCGAAAATCGGTCTGGACCTGACGCAATCCGCTGTCGGGCGCAAAAAACCCCGCGGGCATGAAGGGGGTGAAAATCGCGTCCAGAAACCCCTCTCTCAGCAGGTCGGCCATAGGCCGCTCATCGGGGCAAGCCTCGATACGCCCGGGGCGGCCAAAGCCGTCCAGACGATCGGTGATCGGATGTGTTTCGGTCAGCCGCCCCGCATACCAGAACGCATCCTCGACCCCGACGCCATCACGGCGCAGCACGGCCCGCGTCCAGGTATTGCCACTGTCGCGCCAGCCGGTGACGCCGATACGGCCCCCCTTCAACTGGGCAAATGAGGTCGGGCCGTCATTGCGGGTAATGACGCAGCGATTACGGAAACCGCGCATGATGAAATTGGGAATGCCGGTGATGCTGTCGTCGCCGTCGTGGCACAGCTGCGCGTAACGGCTGAACGAAGTCTCGGCCACGTCATAATCGCTGCGCCCGACATGGGGCACCAATGTGCCGACACGATCTACGATCAGTTTCAGCTTTTCAGAAGCAACCTCACCAAGAACCAGAGGCGTAATGTAATCCCAATCGCGAAGGGCGATGCGCAGTGTCAGCAAGATGTGGCCTTTCTTAATTCCTCCATGAGTATTTTTTGTTTGACTGCTACTGATCAATAGATTTTATGTTACTGAACATTTAAAGACAGAGTTTGGCTTGTGGAAGAACCGGTTGCGGTCGAGAAAATTGCCCAAAATCTGGGCGATCCGTCAGCTCGTGGCATTGCCATGCATGTTCGCGCCCTGATTCGAGCGGGCGTTATTCCGCATGGCGCGCGCCTGCCCCCGGTCCGCGACATCGCCTTTGTGCTGGGGATCAGCCCGGCGACCGTCTCTGCTGCATGGAGCGATTTGCGTAAGCGTTCGGTGCTGGAGGGGCGCGGTCGGAATGGCATCCGCGTCGCCGATCGGCCGGTGGTGACCCAGCCCACCCGCTTTGCCTCGGCCGGGCGCTATGGCTCCGGGGTGCTGGACCTGTCTTTCGCCGTTCCCGACACAGCCCTGTTGCCGCCGCTTGAGGCCGCGTTGGCTTATGGGGCCCGGGCGCAGGGTCTGAACAGCTACAGCCGGGTTCAGGTGCAGCCCGAACTGGAAGAGGTTCTGCGAAACCAATGGCCCTATCAGCCAGAGGCGATGCTGGCTGTGAACGGCGGCTATAGCGCGGTTCACATGGTTCTGGGTGCCCTGAGCCTGTCGGATGCAGTTGTCGCGGTCGAGGACCCGACACCGATGCGCCATCTGGATATTCTTGAACATCTGGGCGCGATCATCGTGCCCGTTGCCAATGATGGCCAGGGACCCCGGCCCGACATGCTGGCCCGCGTGATGGAAAAGCGCCCTGCAGCTTTCCTGTTCCAGCCCAGGCTCAACTCTGTCACGGGATATGAACTGACGCCCCAGCGGCTGCGACAGCTGGGCGACGTTCTGGCGAATGCGGACACCGCGATCATCGAGGATGACGGCCTTGGGGGGCTGTCCACCAACCCGCCACAGTCGTTGGGCAGCCGCTTTCCGGACCGCACCACCCATATTCTATCCTTTTCCAAACCATATGGCCCCGACCTGAGGCTTGCCGTGCTTTCGGCCAATGCCGACCTGGTGGCGCGACTGCGCGCCTATCGCAGCTTCAATTCGGGCGGGCCCAGCCGCATCCTGCAATCAGCCACCGCCTGGCTGCTGCGGGACTCCCAAACCGCCGAGGTAATCGCGCACGCCAAACAGACCTATGCCGAACGCAACCGCACCCTTTCCCACGCCCTGCAAACGCGGGGGATAACGCATCGGCTTGGCGCAGGGCTTGCCACTTGGATGCGCGTGTCAGAAGAATCCTTTGCAATGATCACGCTGGCCGCGCATGGAATTGCGGTCATGCCGGGCAGCCGCATGTCTTTGCGCAACGAACCTCATATCCGCGTGGCGACCGGGATCATCTCAAAGGACTATGACCGGATCGCGGACGCGCTTGCGCTGGCCTGCGGTCCTGCCGGCTGATCGAGCAGAAAGGGCAGGTCTGCGCCTTACCAGCGTATCTGCCAGAATATCAGCGGTAATAGAACTGGCCAAAGACCCCGAAAGCAGGCCCCGGCCATCGCACCCTTGGTCAATGCGCCATCAGACTGTCCATCGCGCCGGGCTTGTCGTGAATGGCAAGCTTATCCACGATGGTCTCAGAGGCCTGGTTCATGCCGACAACCTCGACCTCTGCCGCGTTACGGCAGAACTTCAGGATCGCCGTGTCCAGCGCCTGCACCGAGGAAGTGTCCCGGATATGGGCGCGGCTGATGTCGATGATCACCTTTTTTGCCGCTGCACCAAGGGCAAGGCATTCATGAACGCCTCGACCGAACGGTAAAGCAACCGGCCCTCGATCACATAGCCGCGCACCCGGCTATCCGGGTTGAGTGGTGACCCGGAACAGATGGGCGATCCTGGCAGCGAAAAATATCCCAGACAGCAGCACTCCGATGGCAAGGTTATAGGTCCGGACCACCGCCGCCATCATCGCCAGCATCACCACAGAAGAGGACCGCGGATGGGTTCTGAGGTTCCCAAGCGACGACCACGAGAATGTGCGGGCCGACACCACGATCACCACGGCCACCAATGCGGGCATCGGGATCTGCGCCACCCATTCCCCCAGAAAGACCACAAGGATCAGCAGCACAAAACCGGCGACAAAGGGCAATAGCCTGCCGCGCCCGCCGGATTTCACATTGATCATGCTTTGCCCGATCATCGCACAACCTGCCATGCCACCGATAAAGCCGGTAGCGGCATTGGCGATACCCTGCCCGATACATTCCTGATTGCGGTCGGATCTCGTATCGGATCAGGCTCTGCGTCATCAGGCTTTCCGGCAGCCCACCACGGCGATGGCTGCCGAATAGGGCGGGATGATCAGCAGCATCTGCAGCGTCAGCAGGATCTGCGGGACCATGAAGACCGGCAGCGTATCAGGCAGCGCCCCCATATCGCCCACCGTGCGTACACCCCAACCAAAGGCGATCGACAGCACCGTTAGCACAACAATAGTGACCAAGCGCAAGGGCACCGCCCTGAAACTCAGCGAAAACAGATAGATGATCGCCAGCCCCGCCGCGACAATCGCATAGGCAAGCCAGGTGATCACCGATTTCGACACATAGCGCATGACGAGCCCCAGCCGCAGCAGCCCCGCCCCGATCTGAAGCAGCCGGGCCAGCACGGTCGCAACCAGAAGACACTGTAACCCGTGATCGCGTACGAGTGTGACCATCAAAACCGCCGTCGCAGCAATCGCGGCCGAGATCATGCCCGACCGGCCACCGGCAGGGGCGATCAGCACCGCGATGGAAAAGCTGGCGTAAAACCCCATCTTGGGGTCGACGCCGGCTATGGTGGAAAAGGCGATGGCCTTGGGGATCAGCGCCAGCGCGACGACCGGCCCGGACAGCAGGTCGCCCCGGACATTGCCGGACCATTCAGCCCGGTAAGTGCCAAAAGCAAGCATGTCATCCGTTCCTGACCGATCAGAGCCCCGGAACGGGCCATGTCGATATCCAGTCCTTGGTATAGGTTCGGGTTGTCCGGCGGACAGGCGGCCGGAAAACCCAGCCGGAAATTTCACCCTGTTCCATGTTAAATGGCGTACCGCATGAAGAATGCCGGCCAGAATGCCAGGACGCGAAGGCAGCACCAAAGCCCGGGTCAGCGATGGCG
This sequence comes from Paracoccus sp. TRP, assembly GCF_000185925.1. Classification (NCBI taxonomy): domain Bacteria; kingdom Pseudomonadati; phylum Pseudomonadota; class Alphaproteobacteria; order Rhodobacterales; family Paracoccaceae; genus Paracoccus; species Paracoccus sp. TRP. Next base: position 27,807 of record NZ_AEPN01000038.1, read on the forward strand.
CGCACCGACCATCCGGCTTAAAGAGCTTGTCGCGAAACCAACTGCCGGAGCCAAGGCTTTGCCATTTACCACCATCATAAACAGCGTCAGCTCACTGCTGTTCATCCTGCTGGTCGCGCATACAACCGCCTATCAAGAGGCAAACTGGCCCGCGGGCCGCGTCGTCCATGTCCGTGAATGGGTTGTCTATGCCGCCTATGCGCTGGGGGCGGTGTTGCTGTGGCTGACGGTCTTTCCGTTGAAAGATCAGCAACGCCGGGCAGCCCTTGCCGCATGGTACCCATGGGCGTGCTGGGCGCTGCTGATCGTCGGTGTCGTCATCATGCCGATGTTTTTTCCCACCCGATAACGAGCTGCACACCGATCTGCAGCAGGTGCTTACCCCGTTACGCGGCAGGCTCATACCTTACAGGTCCGCGCTTGCCGGCCCGTTATGGTTCACGGAATACCCCCGGTGCCCGATCGGGGAAAATGGCCGACGCCGATTCGGACAGAGAGCCGCGTGCCCGGTCTCACCCCCTGTCCGTAAGGTGATATTGGCAATCACTGCCCCGGACAAAAACCGGGCAAGACAGGCCGCGCTGTCCTGACGCCGCCATGAAAGGCCACTGCCGGTACGGGCATCGAACCGGCAGCAGCGCCCTGACTTACGAAGCGGTCCGGACCACGCCCGCCGGCTCTGCCGTCAGGGCAGAGAGGCCCGCCAGATCTTCGGCATCCTCACGCTCGGCATTCGAAAGCTCACGCGCATCCGTTCCGGTCATCCGCAGCACGATCAGCACGCAAATCAGCGACACCAGCGCATAGCCGCCCGAAACAATGGCGACCGGGATGATGCTGCCGGTCTTGTTCAGCAGGAACTGCAACAACACGGGGGTACCACCGCCGACCGTCACCGCGCCCAGCTGGTTTGCAAGCGACAGGCCCGAATAGCGCACCCGGGCAGGAAAGGCGCGCGCCAGCACGCCGGCAATCGCGCCATAGTACATGCCGTGCGGAATGGTCGCGAGCGCCATGGTGATCATCGCGAACCAATAGTTCATGCTGTAGATGCCGTAAAACATCAGCGGCACCAGAAAGAACTCGGGCACAGTGAACATCAGCACCGCCTTGCGCATATCCATGCGGTTCATCAGGATCGCGCCAAAGGGCTGAGTGACGCACTGCACAATCACCGCGACCGAAATCAGGCTTAGGAACGTGCCTGAATCATAGCCCAGCGTCTTGGTCGCCCAAGACAGCGCAAAGCTGGTCTTGATATATGTCACATAGATGATCGGCAGCGTGCCCGCGCCAAGCAGGATCAGCGGCCAATGACCCCGGATCGCCTCGCGTACCGGCTGAACATTCTGCTCGCGGTTCTCTTTCAGCAGCTTCCGCACATCCTGCGCATCCTCGATGCTCAGCCGGATGATCAGGCCGATCGCGATCAGGACCGAAGACAGCAGGAACGGAACGCGCCACCCGCCGTTCAGCAGGAAATCGGGCGTATCAGCCATGCTGAGCAGGAAGAAAACGCCAATCGCCAACAGGATCCCTGCCGGAGCACCCTGCTGGGCAAAGGCGGAATAAAGCACGCTTTTACCCTTGGGCGCGTTCTCGCTGGCGATCAGAACCGCACCGCCCCATTCACCGCCAACCGCAACGCCCTGGATAAAGCGCAAGAGCACCAGCAGCACGGGCGCCATGACCCCGATCGAGCCATAGGTCGGCAACAACCCGATACAGGTGGTCGCCAGCCCCATCATCAACAATGTGATGACCAGCGTCGTCTTGCGCCCGATCCGGTCGCCCAGATGACCAAAGATCACCCCGCCGACCGGACGCGCCAGAAAGCCGACCCAAAAGGTCACAAAGGACATCAAGGTCGCAACGCCCCGGTCCATATCGGGCGAAAAGAACAGATCGCCAAAGACCAGCGAGGCTGCCAGACCATAGATGTAAAAATCATACCTGTTGATTTCCGTCGAGACGTGACCC
>NZ_AEPN01000037.1:0-31889 GCF_000185925.1 Paracoccus sp. TRP
ATCAGCGACTTACTTGGAGAATGTGGGCTGACACCTTGGGCGCAAAGCTGAACCCCCACCCGTTTGACAAGAGTGATTTGCCGGCGCGGTCGTAACCGGAGCGTCAGCATATCGCTAAACTGCCAACCGCCCACGAGAAGGCCTGCGGAACAACTTCCGCTCACCTGATCGCAGGAAAGGAGAGGCAATGTCTGACGATGTTTCGGTTTACCGAAGAAAATTTCTCAAAGGTGCGCTTGGCGCGATCCCCCTGACCGCATTCGTGTCCACGCCGTTCGACGCGCTTCAGGCGCGCGCGAACGAGACAGCGGAATATACCGTTTTCTACACGAAAATCACGGCCATCCGCCCCTGTCGCATAAAGCTCTTTCCGCCGGCTACTGTATTCTTTGACAAAATAGGGCATCGCATCAAGGTTCCAGTCCTTCACCTCGATAACGCCGATCCCCACATTCGGCTCAAGCAGTACGAAATCAGGCTTCAGCCCGTTGAAATACGGCTGAAGATAAATTTCCCACTCTGGAGGCAACTTGTCATCCAGCATGTCAAGCACGCGCAGCTCGCCAGCCGTCAAAGGTTGGCGTAGGTGGGGGTGCTGATCGCGAGGCGGTTCGATAATGCGCATGGCTGCTCTCTTAAGGACGTAGTTCGTCCGAAATATGGTGAGAAATATCGATGCAATACGCGGCGGCGCCACTCAAGCAGCGGCGACAAGGGCACCGTTTGCGCAAGCTAGCCGTCCAGAAGAGCTATTCAGTCGCGCTGGTCGACTCAGAATGGCCGCCATCTCGGCCGCAATAAGCGCAGCACCTTCAAAGAAGTCGCTCAAGCTAGCAGTGGCACTAAACTCTAGAAACTGCCTTCCCTTTGCATCCTCATCCAACCAAAGATCCACCTGCGGACCCGCCAGGTTTTCGACACTGACTGCCATAGCCTCGATAAGGCGCGCAGGATCCGGAAAGACGGGTCTCCCCCAACCATCCCACGCCGTTGCTGTTTTCAAGGCGCCACCCGTCTGGCCATAGGTTAGGCGCAACAGCGTGTATCTGCCTACTTCGATGCGCCATTGGCGCTTCGCATGGTGAAACTTGGTCGATTCAAGAATGAGAACGTGCTGGGTCATTAGGAAATCTCCACGCCAGAGGATCTTAGTGATATTTGAACGAGGGGCGGCGACGGCTGCTGACAAGACGGCGGTCGCTGGCATGGTAGCAGGTCACCACCTCGCCCTCATCGCTCACCACCGCTTGCAGCCGCGCAAGACTGCGCAATGTTCCCTCAGAAGCGCCTTCTGCTGCCAACCTGCTTAGGTCCGCTCTGGACAGTTGAACATAGGAGCAGCCTTGGCCCGCATTGTAGGTTCTGCCATGTTCCAGCAGAATGCGCATCGCTTCTGCAGAGACTCCGCGCTGCGCGAGCCGGCAGATGGCGTGCCGGCTGTAGCGATAGGCTGATTGCACCTGCATCACGCAGCCTCCTTGTCAAAGGTCCGCTTGCTGGCCTGCCGAAGCCGCTCCAGCTCCTCTAGACGCGCGACCTGACGCGCCTGCGCTTCTGCGGCCGGATCCGGTTTGCCAAGGAGGCCAAAGTAATGAGGGGAACAACCCTTCTTCAGCACACGCTCTGCATTGAAGGGATCGGCGTAGGCAGCATCGCGCTCCTCGGCAGAAAGGCCTTCTGCAATATGCCCCTCCGGCTCGAAGTAGCGCGCGGCCAAGAACTGATACTCTGCGTCCAGCTCAGGGTTGTCGGCCGCATAGGCTGCTTGCCAGGCGGACAGTTTCCCCAAACTTTCTTGACGCAGCTCTGCTAGCTTTGCGTCTCGCGCACTCTCTTGGCGCAGAACCTCCTCTTCGACGGCCCGCATGCCGAAACGCTCTAGGGTCTCGCGAGCCGGCAGGCGGAGCCGACCGGTCGTAAAGTCAGAAACCCTCTCCGCATCGTCTTCTGCAAGAAGCGACAGGATTTCAGGGTCGACGTTGAAGCCGACGGCCTTCAATGGCGTTCCGGCATCGGGTTCGTGCATGGATGTCGCATCCACGATCCCCTTGAGGTCTTGACACAACCGCCGCAGCGCAACCGCGAAAAGGTTGCGAGGTGTAGCGTCTTCAGATTCTGCCGCGATGCCAAAGCACTTACGCTGGCCAGCGGCGCGCTGATCAAGGTTAAATCCTGCCGCTTCTTCAGCATTACCACCGATGTGCACATACAGACCGGCCTTCTTTGCAGCCCGCCAAGCATCCAGATCCTGCTCCGGGACCCGGATGGCATGACCGGCCAGGATGGAGAAGAGAACGGGGGCAATCTCGATAATGTCGCGCTGCGTCACTGCGTACCGTAACCCCATCACCTCAAAGGCATTGTACGATGCAACCGAAACAGAGGCATGGATGGCCACCCTCCCATCGGGCACGTCAACGAAATTCTTGTAGAACGCGACCGGCTCACAGCTCAAAAGCTCTGCGATGATGCGGAGATCTCGATCCTTCGGGCCGTTCCCGCCACTCATCCACCGGCTGACAGTCCGCGCATCCTTGCCTGTCGCTTCCTTGATGTCCTTCTGTGTGACACCGCGAGCTTTCATCAAAGCTCTGAGCTTTTCCCGATCCAACGCCATTCTGATACACCTCCGTAGCTGTCCTCACGGTGCCCGACATTTTTTGATATTGTTAGATGTCATATTTTGGCGGGATTTCGGCCATTGCTCGCCGGTAAGTTCCGAATGGAAGAAACTTCGCACAGAACGTAAGACAGAAAATGTCATGAAGGCTCGTCGAATATGCTTCAGCAGGATACTGATTCGAGCAATCGCATCCACGGGCGGCCACGACTGAGCCGCGGGCCGAGTTGATCGACCAGCATTTTGCTATCAGGGGGCTGAAGTCTGACGGTCGGAGAGGCAGGTCAGCGAGTTTGGCAGCCCCAACTGACAACTGGAAGAAGGCTGGGATTGCAGAAATGGGTCTTCACGCCAACGACCAGCAGGTTTGTCCGCATCGACACCATCAGTGGCCGCGGCCATGCTCTGCGATAGAATGAACGGCCGCTTCGGAACCTTGCAGCATCGATGATAGTAGAGTGTCCGCTAATGGCCGAAGACGTTCCCCTCCTGTGCACTTTGAGACGAACGCTCCAGCGTTGTGCTGTACACAGCGGCACTGTCCTGCGTGAAGTGAAGTTTGCCGGCGCCAAGCTTAGTCGCTGAAATCTCCTTGCTATCGGTAGTGTTGTTTTGTATCGCCGCACCATTATAGCAGGAGTCGGCGTCATGAAGCACCGTGTCCGGACCGCGGCGGCAGCCGCGGCAATCACCGTATCAAGCCTTGTCGGGTCGGTCGAGCCGGCGCAGGCCTATCAGGTCGACTGCGCCATCTTGCTTTGCCTAGCAGGTGGCTGGCCGGCGTCGGCGCCTTGTGCCCATGCCCGCGCGGTCTTCATCCGTCGGATCACGCCTTGGCCGATCGAACCTCCCTTGCAGATCTGGCGTTGCCCGATGGGGGCGTCGTTCAACGCCCCTGCCCCGCTCTCGCCGATGGAACGGCTTTACGACATCGCCTTCCAGGAGGCGCCTCAGGTCAGCACCCCGAGAGATCCCCTGCCCCTTGTCCGAGTCCAGTCAGACGAGCGCGCTGACATCGACATCTCGGGTGATGCCTTCGACTTCGTCCGCAGCATCCGCGTGTTTCACATCCAGTTCAGCCAGCGCCGGAACCGAGACGGCGACTGCATCACCTCTGACTCTACGCGCCTCGGCTCCTACGGGGTCCAAGGCGACTATCACTGGACCCGGTCCAGCTTCGCCCAGGTGCCGCCCGCCTCCGATCTGCCCAACACCGGACAGTGCAACTGGGTGAGTTACCGCTCGGTCTTCGTCGATTGGCGCGATCATGAAGGCAACTACGGCTTCGAAGAGGTCTGCTACTGAACCCGGCCGGGCCTCCATCGGGCAGGCCCGCCTCCGACACACCTTGCACCGGAGACTGTGCACCGAACCCGAAAAGGGAAACGACGCCAGACCGAAAAGCCTGACGCCGTGCTAGAAGAACCCGTGAACAAGGATCTTCTAGCGCACTGTCCGAACCTCTGCAACCGGCAAAGTTGTTTTGCTGGCAAGAATGTTGTTTGCTCTCGGCATGGGGTCGTCTCTCCAGGAGACACCGACCATGGAAACCACAACCGGCCTGATCCTTCGACGGATCACACAGACAGCGCTGTCCGTATCCGCCCACAAGCTGGCAACAGTCATCCTCGACGCCCTCGCGTGGAAGGAGGGCTACAACGGGCTGTCGCGTGGGACGGCGGCCTTCACCCTCACGGATCTCGCATCCAAGATGAGCATCTCGCGCCAGTACCTGACCGAACTTCTGGCGGAACTCGAGGCGTCCGACTTGGAGTTGAGGCGAGAGAAGCCAAACGGCAAGTTCGCACCCTGGTTCTTTCGTTTTGCGGCCTTTGACGCAGACGGGGATGATCAGGATGTTGAGTCAGGCACAGGCGACACATCACTATCTAGAGATAAAGATAACAAAACTGTATTCTCAGGACAGATCACTATTGTCGCTGGCTCGAACGTCTTCCAAACCTGTTGGGCGGAGCTGATCAAAGCTGCGAAGACGGCCCTGCCCTGCTGGAACGTCGACACGCAGGTGATCTGGGACCGCTTCCTGGCCTTCAACCTGGCGCGAGGGAACGACAAGGTTCCGGCCGGGTTCCTGCTCGGTTTCATGCGCCGGTGGCGAACCTCACCCGAAACGGTGAGCCGAAAAGAGCCAGCGGCCACGCCGGAACGGGCACCTGATCCACGGCAGCGGGAGTTGCACGACCAGATCAAGGCTGCGCCAAGTGGCAACCGGCAGTTTCACGCTTCAGACCTGTGTCGGCTCATCGGGCAAGCGGCTTACGAAGCTCGTGTTCTCGATGTTGTCCGGCAGTTCGGCTGCCCAAGGTTTACCGCGACGCTCGCCGTTCATGGCAGGGCCGTGATGGCAGGCGAGATCGGGCGATGACGGTGGAGCGATCCAGTCGTGGTGCAGTATTGCTGAACGCTTAGGCGGGGGAAACCGGCATCCGTGATCGGCAACGAACATCGGCAAAAGCTTGGACTTCATTCCGTAAAGCGCTAATAGGTATGAGTACTTCTCTATACACAAGATCGGCAAAGAATGATCGAGACACCCGGCAGGATCGAACCTTGCTTCTTTGAAGAGCACATACCGGCCAGCCTGGCGGACCTGTCGGTCGAGATTCAGCGTGAAGCGGCAGGGCTGGGACAAGGTCTGCACTCGGACAGCGCGGCCGAACTGGCTGACCTGGTCAGGGTGATGAATTGCTACTACTCGAACCTGATCGAGGGGCACAACACGCGCCCTCGGGACATCGAGCGCGCCCTCGCCGGGGCCGAATTGGAAGCCGAAACGCGGCCCCTCGCACTCGAAGCCCGCGCCCATGTCATCGTCCAGCGTTCGATCGACAAGATGCATCGGGAAGGCTCGCTGCCCCGGCCTACCTCCGTCGCTTTCCTCACATGGGTTCACAAGACCTTCTACGAGGAAATGCCTGACGAGTTCCGGCGCATCGAACATCCGGATGGTACGATCGAGCCGATCATTCCGGGGCGCATGCGGCAAGAGGGCGACAGCGAAGTCGCTGTCGGTCGCCATCTGCCGCCCTCCTCGGGTCGGGTCGCAGCCTTTATGGATCACTTCGACAAGCGGTTTCAGATTGCAGCCCGCTCGGCAAGCGGGCGGATCATCGCCATCGCCTCGGCGCACCACCGGCTTAACTACGTCCACCCGTTTCCCGATGGGAACGGGCGGGTCAGCCGGCTGATGTCGCATGCGATGGCGCTTGAGGCCGGAATCGGAGGTCAGGGGCTTTGGTCTGTCTCGCGCGGATTGGCACGTGGGCTGGCGGACCGGGGCGAATACAAGCGCATGATGGACATGGCCGATACCCCCCGTCGCGGCGATCGCGACGGGAGGGGCAATCTGTCTGAGGCAGCCCTGAAGACCTATTGCGAATGGTTCCTGAAGGTGACGCTGGATCAGATCACCTTCTCGGCGAAACTCTTTGACCTTGGTGGTCTGGAGAAACGCTACCGGCGGTTGGTCGAAGACACGATCGACGATAAGCGTGCGCCCGACCTCATCTCGGCGGTCCTTCGCTATGGCACGCTGGAGCGCGGCGAGGCGCCGATCGTGCTCAAGACGTCCGAGCGCACGGCGCGCAACACGCTGAGCAAGCTGACCTCAGCCGGCTACCTGTCATCCGCCTCGCCGAAGACGCCCGTGCGACTGGCATTCCCTCTCGACTACCGGGAGCGCCTTTTCCCGAACTTGTTCGCAGACGGGGACATCCCCGAGTAGCGACGCGGCTGACTAGAAAGTCATGCAGCAGGCCACTGGGGTCTTCAGGTCGTCGCTTTCCACATCCTGAACCGCCCCTGTCCTGTCACCTCACGGATCAGCCTCCGCGCCTCCATCCATGCAAGGTTGCGCTGGACGGCGGCGCGGCTAGCGCCAGTCAGGGCCTCGGCCATCGGCGCAGAGACGAGTGGCCACTCGGTCAGCACCGCGCACAAGGCCGGGGGCGTCCTGCCCGAGAGCGATGCCAGCTCGGCCACTGCTCGCGCCGACCATGCCTCGGTATCGTCAAGCTGCCGCATCGCGGTCAGGCAGGCGGTCTCCATCCCGTCGATCCAGCATGCCAGACGGACGGTCGGTGGCCCCCCAGCGCGCAACCCTCCTGCCCCTCCCATCGCCAGTGGCGCAAAGATTGCGCCGCTCCCGTCACCGGCGGCGATCCGGGCGGCTGTCACTGCCGCTTCCATCCTGTCTCCGTGCTGCCCGAGACCGGCCAAGCTCCAAAGGTGGAAGCCCATGCAGGCGCGGCTGATTGGGTGGAGATCGGCAGCTTGCGCCATCAAATCCAGCCAACCGCCCGCGCGGTCCGTGAAGGGCTCGACCTGATGCTCCATGTTCTCGGGGTCACGGCGATCCAGGAAGGCGGCCAAGTCAATCTCTGGCCTCGGTCCGCCCGTCAACCGCCGCACCGCCCAACCAACGCGTGCGAGGGCCGCTGTGTCGTCCTGGACACCGCACAGGCGCATCGAGATCCACAGTGCCAACCGATCTGGCGCAACCCTGTCGCCTGCGAACCAACTCAGGTCGGCTGCCTCGATCAGGGCCAGCCTGTGGCGCCACCCCACTGGTCCGCGCTTGAGCCGTTCATCCAGCGCGCCAAGCCGACCTGCGACGCGGGCGAGGCGCGCGGCATGGCCCGCCTCTGCCCTGCGCCAGTCATCGAGAACCACGGTCTCGTGCTGCTCCGCTCTTGGCCCTGGCGGCAGATCGTCGGGCTCGTCGACGATCGGACCGGGCAGGAACCACAGATCGTCTTCCGATCTCTCTTCGGCCTCTTCTCTTCCGGAAAGAGGGTCGACAAAACTATTCATCGAAACAGATGCTTGAGACTTCATATGTGCAAAATACGTATTTTTTGCGCATTACCCAAGGGTTTTCTCAGGGTGCCGCTGCACTTCTTATATAGAACGCGCGCGCGACTGCCTGCGATATCTGTCTGGTCGCGCACAGCCTCAGCAAACCAAGGGCATTTTCGCTGACCTCGGCCATAGAGAGCGCCCTTGCCTCCGTTTACAAACGGTCGTTTACTCCTGACATCCGCAATTGCAAAAAGGCCCCCTGCCCCGTGCCACTCATCGGATACTCGCGTATTTCCACCGAAGATCAAACCGCCCTGCCCCAAGTTCAGGAGTTGCGCTCCGCAGGCTGCGTGGAAATTGTCGAAGAGCAAGCCTCGGGCGGCAGTCGCTCCCGGCCAGTTCTGGCGCGTGTGCTGGATCAACTGCGCATTGGCGATACACTTGTCGTGGTTCGGATCGACCGCCTTGCCCGCTCGCTTTCTCACCTCTTGGAAATCATCGAGCGGTTGGAGGCGAAAGGCGCGCATTTCCGGTCCTTGCAGGATCCGATCGACACGGCGTCGCCGCAGGGCAAGTTTACCCTGCAGGTCCTGGGCGCAGCCGCCGAGTTTGAACGGGCACTGATACGCGAGCGCACCAAGGCCGGGCTGCGATCTGCGAAGGCAGAAGGGCGGGTTGGCGGCAACCCAGGGCTAAAGGCGGGCGATCCCGTGGCAATCCGCAAGACAAGGGCCGCGCGAGTGGAAAGCCATTTCCATAAGCTGAACGCCAATGCCGACCAATGGATGCCGGAGGTGCGTCGTCTGAGACCGGGCCTGCCTTGGGAAGACGTGCTGCGCATCGTCAATTCAGGCCTGCCGCGCGAGGTGCAGCCTTGGTCCCTGCCCCGCCTGATCCGTGCTGCCAAAACTTTCGTCCGCGAAGGCCTGCTGCCGGAAACCATCCTTTCCCGCGCCACCTCATCCGACAAGGATGATCGCCTACCCGCCATCGTCGCGGGCATCAAAGGCGCAGATCCCGAGATGCCTCTTCAAGCTATCTGCGACCGGCTGGAGACCATGCGCGAACGGACACCTAGGGGCCGCAGCAAGTGGGAGCCGTCATCGGTCAAGATGATCTTGGAGCGGGCGAAGAAGTTGGGGCTGTTGTAGTAGGTAACGCTTTTCGGTGCCCATGAGGCCAAAAGGCATTCAACCGACGGGCTTAGACGAAGAATCGCTTGCGATGCTCAAGCGAACACGATTGCCGTGGTCAGGTCTGCTACAGCGTTACTGAGCCTGGCCAGAGATTTTCCAAGCATCACGCGTGGGTTCAAGGGCGTCGGGTCCTGTGGATAAGTCTCGCGACACTTTCTGTAATCTTTACAACCTCCTACAACCAATCTTTAACAGGTCACTTTAGCCCCTTCGCATCATATGGTGCCATGGTCGGCAGAAAGCACAAGATCACTACACAAGATTTGCCTTGAGTTTCTTCCCGACGGGCGTCATATCTGTAACGCGAAAACTAAGAAAACGACGTCCACTGCGTTCCTGCTGGCACCGATTGACTGCAGATCACGGGTAACGCTGAAGAGATGTCTCGAGACAGGCGAATGATGATGCACCAAGTGTTGCATGACAAGCTAAAGGCAGACGCAGAGCGGCTTTCTGAAGCCCTTGAGCATATGTCGAAGCTTTTTCTCGCACCGAAGGAAGAAAAGACACTCCGCGCCTTCACAAGCGCAGAGGTCGGAGAGTTGTTGCGGGTGAGCGACGGCTATCTGCGCAAGGCGCATTTCGACGGCAGAATTCCAGAAGTCGAACAGGGACCGGGTAACAAGCGCCTTTATTCCGCCGAGAACATTCTCCAGATCCGCAACATTCTGGCTCAGAATGCAAAAGATCCGTTTCAGTTCCTTCCCGGACGGCGACAAGGTGACAAGCTTCAGATCTGGTCAACCGTCAACTTCAAGGGCGGATCCAGCAAAACTACGACCACCGTGACTCTCGGGATGAGGCTCGCCCTGCGTGGATACCGTGTGTGTTTGGTCGATGCAGACCCTCAGGCCTCACTGACGACCTTCTTTGGATACCAGCCAGAGATCGACTTCCGTCACGGCGGAACGCTGTATGATGCAATTCGCTACAACGATGGCGAAACGTCCCGGGTGCCTATCGTGGACGTTTTGCGCAAGACCTACTTCCCGAACCTGGATCTAGTTCCCGGCGGGATCATGCTCTCGGAATTCGAAACCGAAACTCCAACCGCGCTGAGCCGTGGCGAACAACCCGTCTTCTTCAATCGCATCCGCGACTCGCTACGACAGGTTGAAGACGATTATGACATCGTTTTAATCGACTGCCCGCCTCAGCTTGGCTATCTGACGATGGCGGCGGTCTGTGCATCGACGTCGCTTCTCATGACCATCATCCCTGAGCGTGTCGATCTGGCCTCGGCCAGCCAGTTCCTGACGATGGCGTCGGGCGTGTTGGAAGTCCTGTACTCGAACGGTGGCATCGGCGCGTATGACAATTTCGCCTACCTCCTGACGCGCTTCGACACCGCTATCAGCACGCAGCAGGACTTGTCTGAATGGCTCAGGCAATTGCTAGGCGACAGTGTGATCAAGACGCCCTTCGTGAAGTCTTCGGCGGTTAGCGAGGCCGGCCTTTCGCAGAAGACAATCTTCGAAGTGGACCTCGCTACGACCAAGAACCGAAAGACTTATGAGCGAGCCCTAGAGTCGGTGATGAGCTTTTCAAATGACATTGAAAAGATGATCCAGTCAGCATGGGGTCGAGGGGGCACAAATGAAGCGTGATCTTCTTGCCAAGAGCCTAGCACAAATGGGCTCAAAGCCTTTGGTTGCTGCCGAGGCCGGGTCGAAGGTGGACGAAAGCTCGCCTCGTTCCCTGAAGAGCATGTCAGACGTCCTTTCTCAGGTCTCGGCACAAGCGGCCCAGGACGTGGATGTCAATGAGATCGGCGATTCTGAAATCGCGGATCGTTTTGACGTATCCGAAGGGCTTGATGATCTGATCGAGTCCATCAGGACATCAGGACAACAGCTCCCTGCACTGCTCCGCTATCGCCGTGGCCCTGGCCCTCGCTATGAGGTGGTTTACGGACGCCGCAGAATTGCCGCGTGCCGCGTGCTTGGGATCAAGGTCAAGGCTTATGTCAAGGAGATGGACCACCGTGAGGCGCTTGTCTCACAGGCCCTGGAAAACTCTGCGCGCCTAGAACGCAGCTTCATCGAACAAGCCATTTTCGCCACCAAACTAGAGGACCAGGGCTTCACCCGGGCCGAGATCGGCGATGTGCTAGCTGTCGACAAGGGAACGCTAAGCAAACTGATTGGCGTTGCCCGAGACGTGCCCGACGCAGTGATCTACAAAATTGGCGCCGCGCATGAAGCAGGCCGTCGCCCATGGCTGGAACTGCGTCGTCTGGTCAAAACCGAAAACGCCCCTTCAGACAGTTCTGTCCTTTTGCTTGTTCCTGAAGAAGGCACTGCGGCAGAGAAGCTCAGCGCTGTCATCGATGCGCTGCAGAAGGTTGCGGATGCACAGCAGAACGCAGCGGAGTCTGCCGCCAAGGGCCCCTCCCCTGCCCCGCTCAACAAGATGCCCGCAACTTCGGTGGCTTTCAGGTCCAAAGGCCAACGTCTTTTGATCGAGGTTTCCGACAAAAAGGAGCGCGGGTTCATCAACTTCGTGGAGACGCAGCTTGAGCGCCTCTACCAGGAGTGGAAAGAAAATCATGACGCCGAAACGGTTAAGTGATTGATCTTTATAGGGTTGGCCATGGTCAACCCTAATCAAACAGGCAAGAAACAATCAAAAAGGAGGCAGACGTAGCGCAAAAAGAAACCCCCCGAAGGCGGTGAAGCACTCCAGAGGGTCCCGATTTACTCGCAATCTATTGGTACCCAAAAAATCGAATCACTGCAACACCGATTTCGGTGACCGGTATCCTTTTGCTGTCTGAAAACAGATGGAACAAGAAGCAGTCACGACCATCGAGGTCGAGGCACAGTTGAGTTGTGCGCCTTCAATCTTCGATTCTTTCGCCGGTATTGGCACGATCGAACAGCAGCCAAACTTTGCACCTGTAACGCGGCGCGCGCTCATGGCGGCCGTCAACACCACAAGTCGCGCACTCGGCCTGCGACCGTCTTCAGTCGTTGTGCTTGACGCACTCTTGAGCTGCCTTCCCTGCAACGATCCGAAAACCGGGAATGACAGCCCAATCACGCCACTCACCCTGCTGACCGTGTTCGCTTGCAACGACACTTTATGTTTTCGCGCGAAAGGCATAACGGACAGGCAACTTCGGCGGCACCTTGAGAAGCTTGAAGCTGCGAAGCTGATCCAACGGCGTGACAGCTCCAACGGCAAACGATTCCCAATTATGCGCAACGGTAAAGTCATCGGCGCGTTTGGCATCGACCTGTCGCCCCTGCTCATACGGTCTGGCGAAATCCTTGCACTGTCTCAGAAACATCGTCAGGAAGCCGACGAACTTCGAGGCATGAAAGCCTACATCCAAAAACTGCGCGGTGAATGCCTCTCCCTTTGCCTGCAAGGCGAGGCCTTAGAGTTCGTCGAAGCTGCCCGCAACGTTATGCGTCGAACCGGAGTAACTGTACTTCAGGCAAGCAGCGTAATCAGCAGACTTAAATGCATCCTGCAGAGTAAGGTAGTCACTCCAAGCGTACCGCATTTGGAAGAGTTGGCCACGGCCAACGATCCGGAACACGAACAACGCCAAGAACAAGCACCGTCTTCTAACTCGAAGAAAACGACCGCCTCAGACGGACAAAATGTCCGGCACAAAGAGACTCAAAAATCATATACAAAAAAAACCTTACCGCGCTCGATGAAAGAGCTGTGGGCTTGCTTGACCGAAATCCCGGCCTTTTATCCAGACCACCCCACCACAGAACACGGCCTCCTACAGCTGCTATTTGAATTTGGAAGGATGCTGAGAATAGACAGCGCTCTGTTGGGTAGGGCGGTGACTTTGCTTGGCCTGGCAGAAGCCATTCAGGTGGCAGATCAAATGGCCTGCAAGATCGACCAGGTCAAAAGCCCTGATAGCTACCTATCGAGGATCCTAGCCGGTTGCACCAAGCCAAGAGTTGGCCATGGCCAACTTTGCGTTGGCACATAGATTACCAACCTAAAACGCGCCGCCCTGCGGGTCAGGCGCGCTGTCGTTGCCACCTATGTCCAGTAGGAAAGTGAGAGAATGGTTGGTTTGAGGGTGACGGGAAGTGAGATCGGGAGAGTGGCTCCCGGCGCCCGTCGTGGAGAAGACCTGATGGCCCAAGCTGCCCAGAAGATCACCCTGTCGTCCTCTAGGGACATCCCCTTTGACAAGCTGGTGCTGAGCCAGTCCAACGTCCGACGTATCAAGGCCGGTGTGTCGGTTGAAGAGTTGGCCGAGGACATCGCCCGCCGTGGCTTGTTGCAAGGCCTGAGCGTGCGGCCTGTGTTGGATGCCGATGGCATCGAGACCGGAAAGTTTGAGATCCCTGCTGGCGGTCGACGCTTTCAAGCGCTGTCGTTGCTGGTGAAGCAGAAGCGTTTGGCGAAGACCGCACCTGTGCCTTGTGTGTTGCGCGATGTGACATCAGATGTTCTGGCCGAGGACGACTCCTTGGCTGAGAACATGCAGCGGGTTGCCTTGCACCCGCTCGATCAGTTCCGCGCCTTTGTTGCTTTGCGCGACAAGGGTCAGGGCGAAGAGGCAATCGCGGCGGCCTTCTTCGTGACCCCACAGATCGTGAAGCAGCGGCTGAGACTTGCGTCCGTGGCCCCTGCCCTTCTGGACGTCTATGCCGAGGATGGCATGACGCTGGAACAGCTGATGGCCTTCACTGTGAACCCGGATCCCGGGCGTCAAGTTCAGGTCTGGGATGCGGTGAAGAACTCGTGGAACAAGGAGCCCTATTCGATCCGGCGCATGTTGACTGAGACCTCTGTGCGGGCCTCGGATCGGCGTGCGGTGTTTGTCGGTGTTGATGTCTATGAGGCGGCGGGTGGCGTTGTCCTGCGCGATCTCTTCCAAGGCGATGATGGTGGCTGGTTGGAGGACCCTGCCCTGCTCGACCGTTTGGTCACGGACAAGCTGCAAGCCGGGGCGCAGGCAATTGCTGCTGAAGGTTGGAAGTGGATCGAGGTGTCAACCGACCTGCCCTACGGCTACAGCCACGGTCTGCGGCGTCTTGTTGGCGATCCTTCGCCACTCAGCGCGGATGAAGCTGCAGACCACGCCAGGCTGCTTGCGGAGTATCGCGCACTGGAAGAGGAATATTCTGGTCAGGACGAATACCCCGAAGAGATCGACACCCGGCTTGGTGAGTTGGAAGCTACCATGGAAGCCTTCGAGCAGCGTCCGCTGATCTTTGATGCGGCAGAGGTTGTCCGCGCCGGGGTCTTCGTAACGCTGGATCGAGATGGCAACCTGGCTGTCTATCGCGGATATGTCCGGCCGGAGGATGAGCCTCGCGAAGAAACCGTGGCCAACTTCGGCGATGAGCTGAGTGCGGAAGGGCAGGGGGCCGATGGCAGTGTCTCCGCCTATCAGCTTCCAGTTGGCGCATCTGCGGCCACCGTCATCACTTTCGGCAGCCAGCCGTTCAGCGCCGGTCTTCCCGACGACGAGGATGATGGCGCATTGAAGCCTTTGCCGGAGCGTCTGGTCATGGAGCTGACTGCACATCGCACCCTTGCATTGCGCGAGGCGATTGGGCGTTCGCCCGACGTGGCCTTGACGCTGCTGCTCATGAAGCTCGTCAATGACACCTTCCGCAGTTCCGGGGCTTCGGGCAGTTGCTTGGAGGCTTCTGTGCGCACCGTCTACATGTCGGCTCAAGCGCCTGATCTGAAGGACAGTCCGGTGGCCAAGGCCGTGGACGATCGTCATTCTGCCTGGGAGGCCGATCTGCCGCTTGGCGACGATGCCGTGCTTTGGGACTATCTCTCAGCCCTCGATCAGGCCAGCCGATTGTCACTGCTGGCGCATTGCCTGAGCTTCGGGATCAACGCGCTGCATGAGAAGGTGAACCCTTACGGTGCCGGCATCTCGGCCAGCGGGTTGAACCGCCGTATGGCGCAGTCGGAGATTGTGGCTGAAGCCGTCGATCTCGACATGGTCGCGGCAGGCTGGGAGCCGACGGCAGACAACTATCTGAATCGGGTTCCCAAGGCGCGTATTCTTGAGGCCGTGCGTGAGGCGATGGGGGAGGGCACCGCACAGCTGCTCGACCACCTGAAGAAAGGTGAGATGGCGACGGAAGCCGAGCGCTTGCTCAAGGGCAGCCGTTGGTTGCCGGAGGTTCTTCGGCGCAGTGATCTTGCCGGTTTGGACGATGATGGCGCTGCAGAAGGGCAGGGGGCTTTGAGCGAAGAAGTCTTGGGCGATCAGGACAACGTCGAGGAAATCGACTTGCCCGCCTTCCTGATGGCAGATTTGCCGATGGAAAGCGCCGCGATGATGGCTGCGGAGTGATCTGAGCCCCCGAGGGCGGGGAAACCCGCCCTCAACCACCATAAAACACAACAATATCAATATGATGAGTGCGAATCCTCGCATTCAGGATGAGGAATCATGTCCGCAAACACAATAATCGACCAAGCGCCCTTGGGCGCGCTCATACGTTACACCGACGGCAGCCCCAAACCGCCTGCACGCTTCACCAAGAAGTTGGCAGCCTGGGAAAGATCCAACGGTGTTGGCCGTCTGGTGAAGAAGGAACCGCCGCGGCCTTATCCGACCTGGACGGCTCCGGCGTCCTTCACGCTGCATGAGGGCAACTTTTCCTCGAACGGGGTCATCCTCGTGACAATCATGCGCAGCCACTCGGCGGACAGCCATCTCAGCTTTGAACTGGTCGAGGAGCCCAAGGTGGGGCAGGTCCGCGTACTCTTGGATTTCGGGGGCAGCACCGAGCTGTTGCATTTGGCTGTATCGGTCCATGCGGCAGAGCTTTGGATTGCCAAGGAGGGCTATCGCAACGCGCGGTTCGAGATCGTCGGAGCTGAGGACGACGATGGGGCAGGGGAGGCGGGTATCGCCGCCTGAGCCTTCTCAGTGACCAAGGGGGCCCGCCGCACGCGGGCCTCTCATCCAGCACCAACCTGTCCCGCGCATCTGCGCGGGGCACCAAAGGCTTCATCCCCAGTAAGGCCTCGGTCAACCAAAAGCATGACTGCAAGGCAGGCTGGGTGAGCATCAGCGGGACAATTCGGCTCCTTGTGTCAAAGAACCATCCCCCGCTTGCCAGTCCCTTCCTTGGCCCAAATCCAGTCTTCGAGATCAAGCCACAAGGGCTCGGACTACGGGGCAAGCCCGTGCCGCCGGCCGGATTCGGGGCAAGCCCGAACGCACCCGGTGATGTCAGACCGTCTTTGGGCCTGCGGGTTCCTGTCAGCGCGGGGGATGGTCCCTCGCCTCCCGGCAGGAGCCAAAACAAATGTCCCGCAAAGATGCACACGCCTTCGCCGCCAGCCTCGCAGCCACGCTCATGGTCTCCATCGTGGTCTTTCAGGCAGGGGATGGAACCTATGGTGCCGTCCCCGCCGATGAAATCGATGGGGACGAGGTTTTGGTCGTGGCTGAGCACGACCCGTGGGCGTAATGCCCACGGTCTTTAAGAAGGCCCGGGCACGGCGCGAACGCGCCTCCGGGCCTTTCGCCTGTCTGCCATTCCGGCCGCACGGCAAAACGCGCGGACGATGGTCAGCACCCCTGCATAAAAACAAAAAGGAGTTTAGGCATGTCCATGACCTGTTTCCCCTACGGCTTCCCCACGGGCTATGCCCCCTCACCGAGGGGCAGCTCGCGGATATGGCCGCGTTGCACCAATGCTGAGCCCGGCAGCTACGGCCATGAATGTGGTGAACAGGCGGGCTTTATCGGTTCAAGGGCGGATGGGGGCCAGTCTTGTTTCTGTTCCGCCTGCAAGGCGCAAGGGTCTGAGGCGCGGCGGTATTCCGATTGGCAGGCATTGCCGACGATGGCTCAGGGGGATAGCGCCGCCGAGGCAACTGCTGTGCGCGCCTTCGTCGTGACTCTTCCTGGCGATGCTGGTTCAGATTGGACAGTCCGCACCTGGGCAAGCACAGCAGAACAGGCCGCCCGGCAGATTTGCGATTGGCAGGGTATTCCGACGCATTTTGTACGTGCTGTCCGGCCAGACGCATGATCCGGACGTCTGCCCCTGAAACCCAGGTCAGGTTCAGCCGATTGCCAAATCCTCAGGCGTTTTGCCTGCATCCAGGGCTGCCACAAACCAAAGCGGTTTACGCCCACGACCAGACCAGGTGAGGCTCGGGTTTTCTGGATGGCGGTATTTCGCGATGACGGGCGCACGGGTGGGTTTCACCTCGGTGCCGATCAGGTCGGCCAGGGAATAGCCCATCTCTTTGGCGATCGCGTCCAGCTTTGCGCGGGCTTCGGCTTTGTGGCGGTCCTCATAAGTGGAAATCGCCTTGGCGAGGTCCTTGTGCAATTGACGCAGTTCTTTCAGCGACAGTGCCTTGAGATTAAAATCAGCCATGCTTGCCTCGTATCCGGAATGATCCATCCCGGATAGCCGCCAAGTCATCGCATCGCAACTGCCTTCGGGCAAAGGCTGCGTGGAAGGGCAGGGGGGTTGGGTGATCTACCGCAGGGCTGCAGTGCGGTTCGAAGGCTTCAGTCCTGTTGCAATGGCAACGAAGGTCTTCGTTCTGCAAGGGGCCCAGGTCGCTCCCATCCCCGGCGCCATCCCTTCGACTGACAATCCCCTAAGCCTGTTCGGCCTCTTGCGCGCAACCCCGCGTCATTCCGGGCCGTGTTGGCTAGCGTTTCTCTGGAAACGCTGCACCTGCCCGCTCCACCCCAGACCTCTGGGGGTTTCCGTCTGGTCTGATGGCCCAGCCGTGCACGCCTCACCCGACAGGCTTCTTTCGGGTCTTGTCGAAGGGACGGTCCCAGGGACAGGAAACACAGGAGCTCAACATGCAAAACATCGTCATCCTCGCCGGCAACATCGGTCAGAAGCCCGAAGTGCGCGCCACTCAGAGCGGCACCAAGATTACCAACTTCACCCTGGCCACCTCGCGCCCCCGCTTGTCCGAAGGCCGAGTGCTGCGTGACGAGAACGGCTACCGGGTCATGGACACCGAATGGCACCGCATCACCTGCTTCAACGGTCTCGGCAAGACGGTCGCCGAGCACTGCGAAAAAGGCATGAAGGTCCTCGTCCACGGTCGCATCCACTACACGAAGTGGACCGACGCAACCGGCACCGATCGCTACGGCTGCGAGATCATCGCCGAGAAGGTCGACTTCCTGAGCCGCCCGAAGTCGGCCGAGAACGAAAACCCCGAATTGGTCGACCGCGACGACGAGATCCCGTTCTGAAAAGAACGGGGTCTCCCCCTCGGGCCCGGCGGGGAAACCCGCTGGGTCTGTTAAACTTCAGCCTTACGTCTTCATCGCCGCCAGCTTCTTGTCGATCCTACCGATGTGGTGGTCCCAGTCATCTGCCCAGCCCTCGGCTTTCGCTTGCTTGCAGAGCGCCCTCGCCAAGGTCCAGTTGCCGCGCTTCTCTTCGATGATGCGAAGCTGCCGGTAGCCCGCGTGGGCAGGGATGAAGCCCCAGTTCTTGTCCTCGCGGAAGAACCGGGCGACATTAGCCCCGAGGCCGATCTGGCGCTGGAAACTCGTCACTGCCTCGTCCAAGGCGAATGGATCGTGATCCCGCCACCGGTAATAGAACCCACCCCTGACCGCAAAGTAGAAGTGCAGGTCAAGAACCGGGACGTTCTCGTTCACCAGCGTGTCCGCCCGATCTAGCAGCTTGTACCCCAGATGGCGCAGGTGCTCCTTCTTCAGGTATTCCGCCAGCGTGCCGAGGCTGTTGGGGTTGGTCGACCGCGCAAGGCTTTCCGCAGTGCCTCCGCCGAGTGGCGCGAAGACCCCTTCGATGGTCGCGCGTTCCTCCTGCGTGAAGGCGTCAGTCCACCAGTCACCGCCCGGGTTCGGTTCGGCTTTTCGACGGAAAAATGGCAGCATCCTGTTTCCCTTTCCCACCACCGTGGGTAGCATCGCATCATGCAAATACCTGACGACATCACACCCATCCTGCGCGAGATCGACCAGTCGCTCAAGGAGAAGGCAATACCGCCACACTCGCGCCCCATCATGGCGGTGATCGAGTTCGGAAATAGGTTCCGCATCAGTCTTCCGATTGCGAAGCTCCCTCCCGGTGCACCTGAAGAACTGGCCGCCACCAGCGTATACACCGACCGCATCCACCGCTGGTACGAAGAGGTCTACGGCGACCTGATCAAGACCGATTTCTCTGAGAAGGCCAAGGTCGCGGTCCTCGCGGATGAGGACATCTGGGAGATGAGAATTCCGTTGATCTACGGGATGGCGGTTATTGGGGTGAAGCGCGAGTTGCCGAAGGAGACTGGCAAAAGGATCGGGACGAAGGTTCTGGACATCAACGCTTGCGCCTCCCTTACCGGCATCACGGAGGCCCGCCTTCAGCATTTCTCGGATGATGACCTGAACGAGGTCTATGGGCTTTTCGTGGTGGGCCTCGACGTTCGCAAGGCATTCGACCGTTTCCGCAAGGCTGACCCTATGTTCGCTGCCGCCGAGGATGACTGGGCTGCCGCCGTTGCGAACATGACCAGTCAGTCACCGAACTGGGGACACGCGAGATGGGCATCTCTTCAGATGACCGAGAAGTTCATGAAGGGCCTGATCACGCTGGTCGGGGACGTCCCGGTCAAACGGGTTCACGACCTGATGGAGTTGCACGACGCACTTGCCTTCTCTGCCCCCGGCATGAACCTCAAGCACCTCCTTGCGGACATCCAATGCGGCGCTGGTGTCCGCTATAACGACCCGAAGACGCCATCCACGCGCCAGCAGGCCTACGCCGCGCACAAGGCCAGCGTGCTCGTCGTACGTGTCTTGGGCGACGTCCAGTACAGCCAAAACCGATGACCCCCCGCAGGCCTCGGACACTGCCGCTTTGCTCTAATTCGCCATTGTGAACCCAAGAGTTAGAGGAGTGCCGGTTTTCCGGTGACGGGTTGAGGGCTGGGAGAGTGGCTCCCGGCGCCTGTCACGGGAGATAGCCGATGGGTGTTGTGGAAGTTCTGGATTCGGTCGCACCGACGCGGACTGGTGGCTGGAAAGTGGATGTGAGCCGGGGTGAGCGGAATGGGCGGGTTTCGTCCGAATGGTTCAACCGGCCCGATGACGAGCGGTATCTGTCGCTCGATGATCTCTGGGCCAATGTGAAGGCTCGGTCGGAACGCAGCCGCAGCCGGGTGGTGCAGACGGCGGATATCCGGGTCGAGGCCGCGCGCGACACCCCCGAGCGGTTGCACCTGATGCTGCCGAAAGCGCATGAACCGGTGGCACCGACGCACTGGGCCTTCGGCCAGCTTGCCAGCATCGTCGGCGCACCGGTCTCCTACCTGCGGCAGCTGCCCGCGCCGCTGGCGGGGATCAACCTGCAATATGGCCTGACCAACCACCGCGCAGAGCAGGTGAAGACCTTCGAGACGGAAGACGGCCGCACCGAACTGCGCGCTGTGACCGGGCCGGACTACGGCCGCATCCATGACCATGAGCTGGTCGAGGCGGTTCAGCGCATCGCGGGCAATGGCACGGGCGACACGCGCTGGAAGGTGCCGGGCGTGCTTGACTGGTCGACTGGGGTCTACAACCCCGATGTCGAAATCAGCCGCGACACGACCACGCTCTATGCTTCGGACCGCGATGTCTTCCTGTTCCTGGTCGATGATCACAACCCGATTGAGGCGGGCCGCCTGCCGGACGGCTCCCCCGATCTCTATTTCCGGGGTTTCTACTGCTGGAACTCCGAGGTGGGCGCGAAAACCCTCGGCATGGCGAGCTTTTATCTGCGGGCCGTGTGCCAGAACCGCAATCTCTGGGGCGTCGAGGATTTTCAGGAGATCAAGATCCGCCACTCGAAATACGCGGCCTCGCGCTTCGCGCATGAGGCCGCGCCCGCGCTGACGCGGTTCGCCAATTCCTCGCCGCAGGGCTTCGTGAACGGCATCAAGGCGGCGCGGCAGCTGATCGTGGCGCGGACGGACGAGGACCGGGATGACTTCCTGCGCAAGCGCGGCTTCTCTAGGCCCGAGTCTGCCAAGATCATCGAGAAGGTGCTGATGGAAGAGGGCCGCCCGCCCGAGAGCATCTTCGACTTCGTGCAGGGCATCACGCGGCTTGCGCGCGACAAGACCCAGCAGGATGCCCGCCTCGACATGGAAGGGCGGGCCAAGAAGCTTCTCGATCGGGTCGGCTGACGGGGACCCCAACCTAGCGACCACCCGCACGCGTGGCGGGCGGTCTTCCTTCCCTTCTATTCGCTCGCCTCTGGCCTTGCCCCTGAAGGGGCAGGTGCTTGCAGCGTGCGCAATTCAGCGAGACCCCCATGACCCCCCAAGAAGAAACCGTTATTCTCGAAGCCCGGGACATCCTCGGCCGCTACCTGAGTCAAAACCCAGTCATCGGCAGTTGGCAGGCGCTGATGGACTATTGCGCCCTGACCGTCCGCGGTCCGATAGAGCGCTTCCACGTCCTCTATCTCGATCGCAAAAACCGCATCATCGCCGATGAGCTTCTCTCGACCGGCACGGTTGACCATGTCCCGGTCTATCCGCGCGAGGTGATCAAGCGGGCGCTGATGCTGAACGCCAGCGCCCTGATCCTGATCCACAACCACCCATCAGGTGATCCGGCGCCCTCGGAGGCCGATCTCGGCATGACCAAGGAGATCCAGAAGGGGTGCAAGTATCTCGGGCTGAGGCTGCACGACCACATCATCGTGGGGGCAGGGTCCGAGGTGAGCCTGCGGGCCTTGGGCAAGATCTGACGCTTGCTATGACCAAATCCTGCCGCCCCTTCGAGGAAGAGGGCGGCGGTTTGGGCTTTGACGGTTTGAGGTGGGGAGAATGGCTTCCCGCGCCGTCGGAGATCCCGACATGTTTGACCATTCATTTCCGGCACCGACTGCAGCACTCCCGAACCAGCTGCCGCCAATGTTTGTCAACGCCGCTGCAGATACCAGCTTGGCCTTTGCCCTGACCACGCCCGACCACAGCCTGGTGGCTGCGATGTCTGGCACCGCGCGACCTCTGGTGCTCGACCGCTTCGCGTCACTCGCCGAGGCCATGCGAGGTGCTATCGTCTTTGTCGATCAGTTTGCCTTCGATGCGCGGCCGCCAATGCTGGCCATCCTTGATCGTGATGACCGTCTGGTTTTGGCCGGCGCCGCAACCGACGGCGCAGTGGCGTGGTGCCATCCGGTGATCAGCGCCGCGGAGGCCCGGGCTGTGGTGACTGAAGCCAGCCAGTTGCGGGCGCAGGCAAGCCGCGCCGCCGACTGGAAAGAGCATGGTCTTTCGCAAAGGCTGCGGCAGCGTGCCGACCTTCTGGAGGCGCGGCTGGTTGATCCGCTTTGGCGCGCCTTTGCTACCCGTGCGCTGCAGGTCGCCGCATGACGCCGCAGAGCGAGAGGAGGGAAGGGGGGTCTTACGAGCTGTGCGGGGCGAGAGAAATCGCGCCCGCTGGCTTTGCCCCTTTCCCCCATTTCCGGAGATATCCATGACGCACGTTGAACCCACCCTTGCGGCCCCGATGCCGCCGTCCAGCATCGACTTCGCGCAGGTCTTTGCCGAACAGGCCGAACGCAGTGCACGCATCGATGAGCGGCCCCCCGCCAACCGGGACCGATTGTTCGAAGGCTTGAGCGCCGCCGGGATCACCCATGTCACCGTGACCTTCGACGGCGAAGGGGACAGCGGCCAGATTGAAAGCATTGGCGCATGGGCGGGCGACAAGGCTGTTGACTTTCCCGCTGTGGAAATCCCCTACGCCGCGCTGACCTGGGACAATCCTGAGGTCGAGATGCGCCAGCTGTCGCTCGAGGATGTTGTCGAGCAGCTGGCCTATGACTTTCTCGCCGATGCCCACGGCGGTTGGGAAAACAACGACGGCGCCTATGGCGAATTCTGCTTCGACGCTTCCGCGCGCAGCATCCACCTCGAGTTCAACGAACGGTTCACGTCGTCTGAACTCTTCACCCATGAATTTTGAGGGGGCAGCAATGGCCCATCCATATCACCACGCCCTGTCTTCGGTGAAGAAATGGGGCGGTACCGTTGATGATTACCAGGCCATCCACGCTTGGTTTGATAGCTCAAAAGCCCACTGTGCAGACTTTCGTCACCGCGCGATGTTTCATCATTCGGCTGGGATCTGGCTCTCGGAGGCAATCTTTGGCCCGACGATCACGCTCTCCACCGGCCGGATCATTCCGACCCGTTGGGTCGGAGAGCAGCATGTGCGGGAGGACCTCGGGTTCATCCCTAGTTTCACGGACTGGTTGAAACCTATTCGGCCTGAACCGTGGATGGGCCGCGCCGAGAGGATCGAAACCCTCGTCGATCCGCATCTGGCTCCGCCTGTCGTGGAGGTCCGCTGAAATGTGCCGGGCCTATCAAGACCTGTGCGTGCCGCCGGAGGCGGCGAACCTGATGGTTCTGCGCGTGGCGATCCGGCGCCTGCACCCCGACACGCTCGCCGTCCGCAGCTGGCGCGCGGCGCGCAAGCGATATTACCGCGATCTCCTCACCGCCCATCAGGCGGCTCAGGACCAGCCGAGCGTGCAGCCGGACTGACGCCCGCTTCAACTACCAAATCGAAATTTCCATCTCGCTCGGCCACGGAGGCCGGGCGTCCTCGCATCTGGAGGGCCCAATGGCCGATTATTTTGCCCACTTCTCCTGTCTGCTCGACGTCGGCACGCCCGAAAGGGCCGCGCGCGCGATCGGCTTTTTCGCCGCCCTTCGCGACGACGATGATAAGTCGGAGGAACCGCAGTTCCACGGCTTTGACTTGTCGCTTCAGGACGGCCAGAAGAGCGGCGTTTTATGGATCCACGACGACGAAAGCGGCGACGTCGAGGCCGTGACCGCGTTCATCCTGCGCTTGGCGGAAGAGCTCGATCTGTCTGGCCTCTGGGGCTTCGAGCATTCCAACACATGTTCTCGTCCGCGCCTGGACGCCTTTGGCGGTGGCGCACATCTGATCGACCTCGGAGCGCGAAAGGTCATCGGCTGGGTGAATACCCAGACATGGCTGGCCGAAGTGTTGAACGGGGAGGAACTCGAAGCCTTCTGTAATGGGGCCAGTGCAGTCAATGGGTAATATTCAACAAAAGGCCCCCTCGAGGCTGAGCGCTTCGAGGGCATGGCTAGGCGGAACGGATAAGTCCTGGCGGTCACCCCCTCTGGCGCTTTCGATACCGTTCCATCGATTGTGATCCTACACCGGTTCGCGCTTCTGTCCGTGGTCGACGCAGTGGTCGCCAACTTGATGCTGGTTCAAAGCGGTCTCCGCGCGCCTATCTGAGATACGTGCTCGGAGCAGAAGCTTCGGCTACAAGGCATCGGGCGGCGTCGTCGGAAACCGCGTCCTGGTGAGGACCTCGATGGTCGGTTTTCAGGTCGGCCAGTTCGTTGTTTTCAGTCGCGGCAACTTGGCTGGCTTTAAGCCATCCTGGCAGCCTGGAATTCGGTGTTGTCGACCCACATGCGATGCAGAATCACACCCATCCTGCGGGCCAGAGCGACCGCGGCCCGCTTAACGCCACGCCGACGAACAACCCGCTCCGCCCATGCGCGCAACCAAGTCGGCTTTTTCGAGCGATGGATCACCACGGTGGCAGCTTGATACAGTGCGGTCCGCATATCCAGATCGCCAGCTTTGGTGACACCGCCGATGATATCCGTCTCTCCGGATTGGTAGCGACGAGGTGTCAATCCAATTGATGGGCCAACATCTTTCGACCGCCGAAACCTGCCGGGGTCATCGATGGTTGAGCGGACGGTCAATGCGACGACCGGACCAATTCCGGGCATCGTCATCATCAAGCGACAAACTGGATCCTCGCGGGTGATGTCTCGTGCCAGGCGTTCAAGGCGCACAAGCTCGCTGCGCAACGCAGCTCGAGCCCTGAGCATCGGTTCGATTGAAAGCTGGATGAGCTTGTTGCCATCGGTCAATTCGCGAACACGGTCTTCAAAGCTGACTTTGCCAATCCGACCAAGTCGAAGTCCGAAATTGCGCAGCATGCCCCGAATAGACATCTCGATGTTGATAGCGGCGTCTTGCACGGATCGGCGTGCACCGAGAAGCACCCTAAGCTCCTGCGCGGAAAGCGACTTGCAATGGACTGGCCGGAACCAACCCATCTGCAGCAAGCGGGCCAGGCCAGCAGCATCGCGGCGATCGGTCTTTACCGGCGCAGCTTTCAAGGCGGCTTTTACTTGCCGGGTCTCCATCAGCACCACCGGCAGTCCAAGGTCGGTCAAAGATTTATGAAGCCACTGGGACAAGGGTCCGGCTTCGATACCGATCGCTTCTACCACTCCCGGCATATTCCTGATGCAGGCGTTCAATGCCCCGGGGTCACTCGCGACTTTCGTTTCCTTCACAAGCTTGCCGTGTTCGTCCACGGCGCAAACCGCAGAACTTTCGAGAGATACGTCAATGCCAACGAAAACACCCATAGATCACTCCCCTCTTGATCCCAATGACAGGCAGCCTGAATCAAGCAACGAAGCGCCCGAATTTCCCAGCGGGAAAAGTTCTGGATCCGCTTCAGCCCCGGGCAGCCACCCCATTACGGCATCTGACATCATCTGCACCACCGTCTACCAGTTCCCGGAACTGTCCGATGCGGCCAAGGAGAAAGCCCGCAGATGGTATCGCGAGGCTGCGTTCCACGACGATTGGTGGGATGTGGTCTATGATGACTTCGAGCGCATCTGCGACATCCTCGGGGTCAGCCTGAAGCGCCGTTCTGTTCGGCTGATGGGGGGCGGCACCCGGCAGAAGCCCTGCATCTGGTTTTCGGGGTTTTCGTCACAAGGGGACGGTGCTTCCTTCGAGGCGACGGTTGGACACGCCAATGGCTCCGCGCGCGAAATCCGCGCCTACGCCCCGCAAGATCAGATCCTGCACGGCATTGCCGACCGCCTGCAGGCCGCTCAGCGGCAGAACTTCTATCAGCTCAGTGCCGATGTGACCCACCGCGGGCGGTACTACCACGAGTATTGCATGAGCATCGACGTCTCGCGCGACAGCCCTACGGGTCAGCCACCTACCGCGGGCAGTGAAGAGACCGTTGTGGAGACGCTGCGCGATCTCGCCCGTTGGCTCTATCGGCAGCTTGAGGCCGAATATGACCATCTGACCTCGGACGAGGCCGTCGAGGAGGGGATTGTTATCAATGAATACACCTTCACCGAGGGAGGGCGGCGCTTCGGGTGATCGCGGTGGCCAAGATTTCTTTCGCCATCATCTGAGCGCGGCCTTGAAGGCCAAGAAATCCCTCAGACACCAGCAATTTCTCGGTTACCGTGTCAACAAGCTTCGGGCTCATGCTTTCGGTGACCCGAAGCGCCTCCAGACAGGCATCCGGAAACCTCGAGCATGCCTCAACGACATAGTTGGTACCCATAGCCTGGGCTACTGCTGCAATGTCGAACATATCCCGCGGCTGCAGGTGCGATCCGCGGAACACCACTTTCTTCGCGAGGATTTCAGCGGGCGTCTCGAGCCTGACGTTTCGTCCGCGAATTTCGGAAACAACAAACGGGCCCTCGGTGACCGGGTCGCAGCAGATGAAATCGATCTCACCGATACCGTCGAACACGATCTTCAAAGCGCGGGTACCATCGGTTTCGTAATCGCTCGGCGCAAGCGCCAGATCGTAGTCTTGCGTCTCAGGGTTCAGATAGGGGAGATACTGGGCATCGTCGATGAAGAGATCGATGTCGTGGCTTTCGCGATGTTTGATTTGAAGCATAAGAGCAGTGCCGCCGCCAAAGCTCCAGCCGTTCATCCCGATGCCCTTGGCGTTAGCCTGATCAATGATTGCCATTGCCATGTCGAATAGCTCAGGCCAGCGGCTCGGCAGAGGCGTATTCATTCAGACCGCGAGCGGCAGCTGAAAACCGGCGAGGACAGAGAATTTCTTGGCAACTTGGGTGACCGCGTCCTTGCTCACACCCATCTCGTCGATGAACGATTGCTGCAGTTTGGGCGACACTTCGGACAGGAAAGCGAAGACGCTGCAATCGTAGGAATCGGCACTCTTGAGATCGGCGATCTTTTCAGCAAGCTGCGCAGCCGTCACCAGCACGCCGTAAGGCGCGCTGACTGTCGACATCACCTTTGCGGCAACCGAGGCCATGGCATCAACTCTGTGCAGACTTCTATTCCATCAATGTAGTCGATGTCCCTCAACAAAGCAATAAAGCCCCATCTGCGCTGGTTTTCACCTGTTCCCGTCGATCCACTTCGACATCAGGCCCTTGTCGCGGAAGCATTCATCCGGGACAGCGCGGCGCTTGATGCAAGCGAGACGCTCAGCAAAGGCGACCTGCTTGGATGACGGCAGCTGGTCGAGCGCGGAGACCGGTTTCAGCCTGGCCTGCGCATCGATCCAGGAACTCAAAGCTCGCCGATCCTGCTGCACCTCCCAAGGTAGCAACGTCTGGTTGCGCAGCGCCAGTGACCGCGCATAGGCGATCTGCTTGGGCGTCACGGGCAGGGCAAAGGTCGTGGCTTCCATGGGATATCTCCCTTGTGGCGTTGAATTTGTATATAGAACATTACAGGAACAAAATCAAGCCGCGCATCCGTAGTTCCGGGGTTTGAAAGGCAGAGGGGAGCGGGAAAGGGCTAAGCCGAAGGGGGACAGAGAGAGTGCCCCGCCGGTTTGTCCTTGTCCCAATCCGGAGAACCCCGATGACGTTTCAGACTTCTGTTGCAACCGCGCTGTCGCTGGTTGCCCCGCTGCAATGCCCCGACACCGCCGACGCTATTTTGATCGTGGCGCAATCCCTGCAGCCGGATCTGGCGCAGGGTTTTCAGATTGACGCCTTGCGCCTGCGCGTTGAGATGGAGCGCGCCTTTGGCGGCTCCGATTCCGACGGTGCCTGGGATTGGAAGCTCGCCTATGAGGCTGGCGAGGTGGCGCTGGTCCTGTTCCTGCGGAAGTTTGGCCGCGCGCTGCTGGCCCGTGCCGGCTCGCCTGCAGCACTGTTGCCCACCCTCGCCAAGGTGGCAGGCCTCTTGCCCACGCACACCCGTCGCTCGGAAGAAATGGAGCGCTTCCAGCAATTCAGCACAACCCTGCCCATAGGGCTGGCGGCCTTGGCGGCGGCACAGATCACGCCCCGCGATCTGGTCCTCGAGCCATCGGCCGGGACCGGGCTTCTGGCGATCTTTGCGGAGATCACAGGCGGCAGCCTTGCGCTGAACGAGTTGGCCGACACTCGTGCCGACCTTCTGCGCCTGCTGTTCCCGGGCTGCCCGGTCACTCGCTTTGACGCCGCACAGATTGAAGATCACCTCGACACGAGCTTTCGCCCGAGCGTCATCCTGATGAACCCGCCCTTCTCGGTGGTGGCCCATGTCGATACCCGCACCACCGAGGCGACGGCCCGACATTTGCGCTCGGCCCTCGCGCGTCTGGCCCCCGGCGGACGGCTCGTCGCCATCACAGGGGCTGGTTTCGCGCCCGATGCGCCCACCTGGGTGGAAACCTTTGCCCGCCTAACCGAGTCCGCGCATCTGGTTTTCACCGGCGGGGTGTCCGGAGCCGCCTTCGCCAAGCATGGCACCACTTTCGAGACCCGGATTTCGGTCTTCGACAAATGCTGTGGTGGCGAAATGGGTGGTGTCACGGCTGACTTGCGCCAGCTGGCCTCTCCGGATGTAGCGCATCTCCTCGCCCGGATCACCGCCGAAGTTCCGCCGCGTCTCGAACTGGAACAGGTCGCAACAGCAAGTCAGAGCCGTTCTTCCCTCTTCCCGGGAAACTCTGCCCCCTCCACACGCAAGGCCATCGGAATTTCTCGCGCGACTCCGGTCGTCCAACCGGCCCAAACCATCGCGGCGATCGAGGCTGAAGAGCTCGCCTACACCCTGCGCGAGGAGCGCGAGAACGATGATGCCGCGCGCCTTTCGGATGCGATCTACGAGACCTTCCGCCTGCAGGCGATCGATACCCCCGGCGCGGTTCCACACCCGACCAAGCTCGTGCAATTGGCGGCCATGGCCTCGGTCGCGCCCCCAAAACCCAGCTACCGCCCGAAGCTGCCCGTTGCCGTGTTGCGCGATGGCCTTCTCTCCGACGCGCAGCTCGAGACAGTGATCTACGCGGGCGAAGCGCATACCGGCCATCTCGCAGGATCCTGGAACGTCGATGAGACCGGCGACATGGTTTCGGCCGCGGCGGAAAATGCCGCTAACGCCATCCGCTTCCGCCGCGGATTCTTTCTTGGCGACGGCACCGGCGCGGGAAAGGGCCGCCAATCCGCCGGGATCCTGCTCGACAACTGGGCGCAGGGTCGCCGAAAGGCGCTCTGGATCTCCAAGAGCGACAAGCTGCTGGAGGATGCGCAGCGCGACTGGTCGGCGCTTGGCCAGGAGCGCCTGCTGGTGACCCCGCTATCGCGCTTTGCGCAAGGCCGCGACATCCCGCTTTCTGAGGGCATCCTCTTCACGACCTACGCCACACTGCGGTCCGAGGAGCGAGGGGCCAAGAAATCCCGCGTCGACCAGATCGTCGATTGGCTGGGCGCGGATTTCGACGGGGTGATCCTGTTTGACGAAAGCCATGCCATGGCAAACGCTGCAGGATCGAAAAGCGAGCGCGGCGATACGGAAGCGTCGCAGCAGGGCAGGGCGGGCCTGCGCCTGCAGCACAAACTGCCGAATGCCCGCGTGGTCTATGTTTCGGCCACGGGGGCGACGACGGTCCACAACCTCGCCTATGCGCAGCGGCTCGGCCTTTGGGGAGGGGAAGACTTCCCGTTTGCGACGCGCGGGGAGTTTGTCGAGGCCATCGAGGCGGGCGGGGTCGCGGCCATGGAAGTGCTGGCCCGAGATCTCCGCGCCCTCGGCCTCTACACCGCGCGGTCGCTGTCTTACGATGGCGTCGAATATGAGATGCTCGAGCACGCGCTGACCCCGGAGCAGCGTGCCATCTATGATGCCTATGCCGGGGCTTTCGCCATTATCCACAACAACCTCGCCGCCGCGATGGAGGCGGCCAACATCACTGGCGAATCCGGCGGCACGCTGAACCGCCAGGCCAAGTCCGCCGCCCGCTCAGCCTTCGAGTCCGCCAAGCAGCGTTTCTTCGGTCACCTTCTGACGTCGATGAAGACCCCCACGCTGATCGCGTCCATCGAGGCCGATCTGGCGGCCGGACATGCCGCCGTCATCCAGATCGTCTCAACCGGCGAAGCGCTGATGGAACGCCGCCTGTCGGAAATCCCCACCGAAGAATGGAACGACATCCGCGTCGACATCACGCCTCGGGAATATGTTCTGGACTACCTCGCCCATTCCTTCCCGGTTCAGCTCTACGAGCCCTTTACCGATAGCGAGGGCAACCTCTCATCCCGGCCCGTCAAGCGCGACGGCCAGCCGGTGGAATGCCGCGAGGCCGCGCGCCGCCGCGATGCGCTGATCGAGCATCTGGCCTCGCTGCCGCCGGTGCCCGGGGCACTGGATCAAATCGTCCAGCGCTTCGGCACCGATGTCGTGGCCGAGGTCACAGGCCGCTCGCGCCGCATCGTGCGCAAAGGCGAAGGGCATGCCGCGCGGCTTGTGGTCGAATCCCGGGCGGGCTCGGCCAACCTGTCCGAAACCGCCGCCTTCATGGACGACCAGAAGCGCATCCTGATCTTTTCCGATGCCGGAGGCACGGGGCGCAGCTATCACGCCGATCTCGGGGCCAAGAACCAGCGCCTGCGCGTTCACTACCTACTGGAGCCCGGCTGGAAAGCCGATGCGGCCATCCAAGGCTTGGGCCGCACCAACCGCACCAATCAGGCGCAGCCGCCGCTTTTCCGGCCGGTGGCCACCGATGTGAAGGCTGAGAAGCGCTTCCTTTCGACCATCGCGCGCCGCCTCGACACGCTCGGCGCCATCACCCGCGGTCAGCGCCAGACCGGCGGGCAGGGGCTGTTCCGACCCGAGGATAACCTCGAGTCCCCCTATGCCCGCGATGCGCTGCGCCAACTCTATCGCCGGATCTATCGCGGCGATGTGGCCGGCTGCTCGCTCGGGGCCTTCGAGGATGCGACCGGCCTCAGCCTGACCGATGACAACGGGCTGAAGGATGACCTCCCACCGATCACGACCTTCCTCAATCGTCTGCTGGCGCTGACGATTGCGATGCAGGGCATCCTGTTTACTGCCTTCGAAGAGCTTTTGGCGCAGCGCATCGAAGGCGCCATCGCGACCGGGGTCTATGACCTCGGGCTCGAGACGCTGCGCGCCGAGAGCTTCCGCGTCACGGATGCGCGGGTAATCTACACTCATCCTGGCTCCGGTGCCGAAACCCAGCTTCTGACCATCGCAGAAAAGCGCCGCAATTCGCCGACCTCCCTCGCGGATGCTCTGGACTGGCTAGATGACCCAAAGGCGCGGCTTCATGTCAACAGCCGCTCGGGCCGCGCCGCGTTGCAGGTGCCTGCCACCAGCCTGATGCTGGATGATGGCACGATCGAGCCCCGCTTGAGGCTGATCCGGCCGACCGAGGCGAGCACGGTTCCGGCCAGGATCTTGGAAGACACCCATTGGCTGGAAGCCGACCGCACGGCCTTCGCCGCCGCCTGGACCGCGGAACTGGCCGAGGTGCCGGAGTTCTCGGAAGCCACGCTGCATATCGTGGCTGGGCTCTTGCTCCCGATCTGGAAGCAGCTTCCCCAGGACGAAACCCGCGTCTACCGGCTCCAAACCGATGACGGCCAACGCATCATCGGTCGCCGTGTCTCACCCGCCTGGGTCGCGACCACGCTTGCCGACGACGCGCCAAAACTCACGGCGGCGCAGGTCCATGCCCTCGTTCTGGAAGGCAAGACCGTGGTGCGGCTGGCTGAAGGGATGGAGTTGCACCGCTCGCGCGTCATGGGCGTCAACCGGATTGAGCTTTCCGGGTTCACGGAAGCGCAAAAAGACCGCCTCAAAGCCGATGGCTTCTTCTCGGAAATCATCGCCTGGAAGCTGCGCCTCTTCTGTCCGACGGATTCCGGCGGTGTGAAAGTGCTCGATCACCTGCTTGCACGTTTCCCCCTCCAGGGTCTAAATGCACGCAAAGGTTGTTAATCGTGTGTGCCATGTCATTGGAAACAGAAGAGATACTGCGAGACCTTTCGCAAAATGCCGAAAGCGTTTGCCGCCACTATCTTCCCGCCGGGAGGCGGGAAGGTTCTTACTGGATGGTCGGCGATCTGCAGAACAATCCGGGGAGATCGCTGTTTGTCAGGTTGACGGGTCCGACATCAGGGGCGGGCGCTTCTGGGAAATGGACCGAACATGTTGCGGCGAA